>CAYXLA010000001.1:0-7840 GCA_964465765.1 uncultured Bacteroidaceae bacterium
TGAATGCTCACATCGAACGTTGTGAATGCTCACATCGAACGATGTGAGAGGACTTGAGTTAACTTCTTGAACGATATCTATTAGTCTCTGAGGACTTTACACCTAATAGGATGCAAGACTTCGTTCGCTAAGCAAGAAGTATGCAGATGATTACCGGTAAGTCTACGCTATAGGACGTGGTGTCTCCCTATTAAAAATCTACCGATTCACTATATTCTTCCCATATCAAGGCAACATGCTGCAGGCACCAATGCAATGCGTCGCTCCGAGCGATGCACCGTTCAGGCATCGGTAGTTGATTGACTGTAGCCGCAAGGATTTTCGAAAGATATAAGGATGCCGATGCTTTCGGTGTCGGCGGTTTTTCGTACCTTTGTGCTTGCAAAAACAGCTTTTAACTCAGAATATGACTGAAGAAGAAAAGATAATAGGCGAAAACAATTACTCAGCCAACAACATCCAGGTCCTCGAGGGTCTGGAGGCAGTGCGCAAGCGTCCTGCCATGTACATCGGAGACATCAGCTTCAACGGCTTGCACCACTTGATTAACGAGGTTGTCGACAACTCTATCGATGAGGCTTTGGCAGGCTTCTGCGACAAGATTGAAGTCACGCTGAACGAGGACAACTCTGTGACGGTGCAGGACAATGGTCGTGGAATCCCTGTTGACATGCATGAGAAGGAGCACAAATCGGCTCTCGAAGTCGTCATGACCGTTCTGCATGCCGGTGGTAAGTTCGATAAGGGATCGTACAAAGTATCTGGCGGTCTGCACGGTGTAGGTGTCAGCTGCGTCAATGCGCTGTCTAAGCACATGACGTCGCAGGTGTTCCGCAACGGAAAGATTTATCAGCAGGAATACGAATATGGCAAACCTCTGTATGCTGTAAAGGTAGTAGGAGAGACCACACAGACTGGTACACGCCAGCAGTTCTGGCCCGACGAAACGATATTCACTGAGACTGTCTACAACTACGACCATGTGGCAAACCGCATGCGTGAGCTGGCATTCCTGAATGCTGGTATCACCATCGTGCTCACCGACATGCGTCCTGACAGCGAAGGCAATACACGCCAGGATGTGTTCCATTCCGACGAAGGACTGAAGGAATTTGTCCGCTACTTGGACTCGTCACGTGTGCATCTGTTCGACGATGTCATCTACATCAACACCGAGAAGCAGGGACTGCCGATAGAGATAGCCATCATGTACAACACAGGCTACAGCGAGAACCTGCACTCCTACGTCAACAACATCAACACCATAGAGGGTGGTACGCACTTGGCAGGCTTCCGTCGTGCCCTGACACGTACGCTGAAGAAATATGCCGACACCAACAACATGCTGGAGAAGGCAAAGGTGGAGATAGACAGTGAGGACTTCCGCGAAGGACTTACGGCTGTAATCTCCATTAAGGTTGCAGAGCCGCAGTTCGAGGGACAGACCAAGACCAAGTTGGGCAACAGTGAGGTTGCAGGTGCAGTAGACCAGGCTGTCGGTGAGGCTCTGGCCAACTATCTGGAGGAACATCCCAAGGAAGCGAAGCTCATCGTAGATAAAGTGATACTGGCTGCACAGGCACGTGTGGCAGCACGCAAAGCACGTGAGACAGTACAGCGCAAGTCGCCTATGAACGGTGGAGGCATGCCTGGCAAGCTGGCAGACTGCTCGAGCAAGGATCCTGATGAGTGCGAGCTGTTCCTTGTCGAGGGTGACTCTGCCGGTGGCTCAGCCAAGCAAGGACGCGACCGTAAGTTCCAAGCCATTCTGCCACTTCGCGGTAAGATATTGAACGTGGAGAAGTCTATGTGGCATAAGGCGTTCGAAAGCGACGAGGTGAACAACATCATTCAGGCTCTCGGCATACGCTTCGGCATTGATGAAGAGGACAGCAAGAAAGCCAATCTCGACAAGATTAGATACAAGAAGGTGATAATCATGACCGATGCCGATGTCGATGGTTCGCACATCGACACACTGGTCATCACGTTCTTCTACCGCTATATGCCGGAGGTTATAGAGCGCGGATACCTCTATATAGCTACGCCGCCACTCTATCTGTGCAAGAAAGGCAACGTCGAGGAATACTGCTGGACAGACCAGCAACGCCAGAAGTTCATCGACACCTACGGTGGTGGCAAGGAGGGTGCAATACACGTTCAGCGCTACAAAGGTCTTGGTGAGATGAACCCCGAGCAGCTGTGGGACACGACCATGAATCCGGAGAACCGCATGCTGAAGCAGGTAACACTCTCGAACGGAACAGATGCCGACTACATCTTCTCAATGCTGATGGGCGAGGACGTAGGTCCACGTCGCGAGTTCATAGAGAAGAATGCCACATACGCCAATATCGACGCCTGACCAGTTCAGACGGCCTGATGGAACGAATAAGGGCGACGCAATCAATGTTGCGCCGCCCTTAATGTTGGTATGCGGATGGTTGAGAACGGTCAGTCTATGTAGTGCCTCTTGCGCAGCTCCTCGGCAGCATCGCAGAGCTCGTTGTACCACTCCTGTCCGAACAGTCGTATAAGCGGTTCGCGCAGGAACTCATAGACGCGGACATTGAGCTTACGTCCCAGCAGTCGTGCTCCTTGGCAGACACTCCACTCGTGATAGTTTAGGGCCTTCATGTCTCCTACCTGCGACACCCTTATGGGGTACAGGTGGCAGGATATGGGCTTGTAAAAACTGATGCGATGCTCTCTGAACGCCTTCTCGAGTGCACAAAGGCACATGCCCTTGGCGTCGTAGCAGGTGAAGACGCAGTCGCGGCCGTCGACGATAGAGATTACCTGCTGTCCGTCAATGTCGGTGTAGGTCAATCCCTGTTGGCGAATCACGTCGCGTGCTTCGGCTGACAGGTCGTCCCATACTGCCGGCAGAGCATCTTCGAGCTGCTTCACCTCGTCGGCTTCGACGGGAGCTCCGGCATCGCCTTCTATGCAACATGCACCTTTACACTGTGACAAGTCGCACAGAAAGCGTTTGCTCAGCACGTCGTCGCTAATCAGCACATCGCCAATCTGGAACATGCGGTCCCTTCCCAGTTTACTTTATCAGGTCGTGACCAGTCATCTCCTTCGGCTGCGGCATGCCCATGATGTGCAGTATTGAAGGAGCTACGTCGGCAAGTACACCGTCCTCGACCTTGGCGTTCTTGTCGGTTGTGACATAGACGAAAGGTACAGGATTCAGCGAGTGAGCAGTGTTTGGCGTGCCGTCTTCGTTCAGTGCATGGTCGGCATTGCCGTGGTCGGCGATGATGATGACCTCGTAGTCGTTGGCTTTGGCAGCTTCGACAGTGTCGCGTACGCAGTTGTCGATGGCAACGACAGCCTTCTCGATGGCTGGATAGATGCCTGTGTGTCCCACCATATCGCCGTTGGCGTAGTTCACTACGATGAAGTCGTACTTCTGTGAACCGATGGCTTCGACCAACTTGTCCTTAACCTCGTAGGCACTCATCTCCGGCTTCAGGTCGTAGGTAGCAACCTTGGGTGAAGGCACGAGTATGCGGTCTTCGCCGTCGAAAGGCTTCTCGCGTCCACCGTTGAAGAAGAAGGTGACGTGTGCATACTTCTCTGTCTCGGCAATGTGCAGCTGCTTCTTGCCGTTCATCGACAGGTACTCGCCCAGGGTGTTGTCGACGTTCTCCTTGTCGAAGAGGATGTGTACGCCCTTGAACGATGCGTCGTAGGGAGTCATGCAGTAGTACTGCAGACCCTTTATGGTGTGCATGCCCATGTCTGGCTTGTCTTCCTGCGTCAGAACGATGGTAATCTCCTTGGCGCGGTCGTTACGGTAGTTGAAGAAGATCACTACGTCGTTCTCCTTGATTGTGCCGTCGAAGGCTCCGTTGACGATAGGCTTGATGAACTCGTCGGTTACGCCCTCATCGTATGACTCCTGCATAGCCTGCACCATATCTGTAGCTACTTTGCCCTCGCCGTTGACCAGCTGGTCGTAGGCAATCTTGATGCGTTCCCAGCGCTTGTCGCGGTCCATGGCGTAGAAGCGTCCGGTGATGGATGCTATTCTACCTGCACTCTGCTTGCAGTGTTCTGTCAGTTGGCTGATGAAGCCTTTGCCGCTCTTCGGGTCGGTATCACGTCCGTCCATGAAGCAATGGATGAATGTGCGGTCGCCGATGCCATATTCCTTGGCAATGTCACAGAGCTTGAACAGATGGTCGAACGATGAGTGCACGCCACCTGTGCTGGTCAGTCCCATTATGTGGAGGTTCACTCCGTGGTCGCGTGCGTAGCTGTAGGCAGACACGATCTCGGGGTTCTTCAGTATGCTTCCGTCCTGGCAGGCGCGGTTAATCTTCACAAGGTCCTGATAGACGATGCGTCCTGCGCCGATGTTAAGGTGTCCTACTTCGGAGTTTCCCATCTGTCCGTGAGGCAGGCCGACGTTCTCGCCGCATGCCAGCAGTTGGGAGTTGGGGTACGTCTTAATCAGACTGTCCCAATAAGGGGTAGGGGTGCAGTAAATCACGTCATCCTTCTTGTGGTCGCCGATACCCCACCCGTCGAGTATCATCAAAAGTGCTTTCTTAGCCATAATGTTTAATGCTTTTAGTGTACGTAAACTTCTTGTTTTCAGCCCACAAAAGTAACGCTTTTCGGGCTTCGCTCAACGCATTGGCTGTCTATATATTTCTTGCTGACAGCCGTCTGCATCTCGTCGGTATAAAGCCATGCTTCGAAGAGAGTGCTACTGGCGGAACTGCTTGCTTCCGCCAATGCTGAAACGGAGCGTAAGCATCTGGTGCCAGTTCAGACCTTTGGCTGTGATGTTGAAGATGGCTCCTGCCAGTGCTTCGACGTGTTCACTACGGATGAAGCGATACCTCAAGTCGGTGCGGCTGTAGAAGTGCGACTGGTAGTAGGTGTCGCCCCAATAGTACTGTCCGAAGTGGGCAGAACCGTAGTGCTGCTGACTGCCTCCGGCATAGAATGTCTGATGAGCCACGATGTTGTGCCAATCTGCATCGGCTTCTGCAATGAAGCCTACAGGCACATGCCACTTGTCACTACGTTCACGGTCGAGACTTAGCAGTGCTCCGAGGCGGACATCAAGCTGTCCTTGCTGCTCGGGCAGTAGACTATAGCCAATGTAGGGACGCGCCACGAAGAAGTCGTGGATGTGTTGGCTCTCGTCGGCATTCCATGTAAGGGCATAGTGGTAGTAGTATCCTTCTGTCCCTAAAGAGAATTTCCCCAGGTTCTTGCGCAGACTGAAGCCTGCCATGAACTGCTCGCGCTTGGTGTCGGTGCGCGAACGTGTCCAGTCGAGGAATGCCTCAATATGCCCGCCGTCGCTCTGATACTGGAAGGCGAAACCTTGTATCATGGGACGATAATAGCGCACGGTGTCGCTGATCATGGCAGTCGGGTAATCGCCTATCAGATGCTCGCGGCTGAAGCTGCCAAGCATGAAGCGGAAGCCGGCATTGCTGTAGCGATAGTAGGCTATTGGGTCTCCGTCGGTGAAGCCGCCCTTATGTCCCCATTCTGCCAATCCGCTGTAGCCCCCCATCAGTGCGTGGCGTGAGCCGTCGAGGCTGATTCCGACTTCGGGAGACAAGCGCAGACCACTGTAGGTCATGGTGGTGCGATAGGTGTTGTCGCCTTCAGAGTTGTCGAAGAAGCCGTTGGCATTGAGCTGCCACTCCAGCGTCTGTGCCTGCATGCCGAGCATTGTCGACATGCCGAGCACAATGATGGCGCATATAATCCTAAGCCTTCCCATCTGCATTCCTATGGTTTCTACTTGCTATTCCTGCGGTTTACGATTGCCATTCCAGCGGCTTTAGCTCGCTAATCCAATGGTCTTAGCCTGTAAATCCAGCAGTCTTTGATTGTCAATCCGCTTATTTCAAGCTTTCGAGCATGCGCTTCAGCACGACGGTTGCAGAAATCTCACGGTTGGCAGCCTCCGGAATGACAAGCGATTCGGGAGCCTCGATGACATCGTCGGTGACAATCATGTTGCGGCGAACGGGCAGGCAGTGCATGAAGTGGGCATTGTTAGTCACAGCCATGTGTGCGCTGTCGACGGTCCAGCTCATGTCTTTGCTCAATATCTTGCCGTAGTCTTCGGGATTGGTGACACCAGGACAGCTCCAGTTCTTGGCATAGACAAAGTCGGCTCCTTCGAGGGCTTTCATCTGGTCGTACTCCACCTTGGCGTCGCCGACGAACTTGGGGTCGAGCTCATAGCCTTCGGGCTGCGTTATCACGAAGTCCACATTGGCGGCGTTCATCCATTGTGCGAACGAATTAGGCACAGCCTGCGGCAGAGAGCGTGGATGCGGTGCCCATGTCATTACGACCTTAGGACGATCCTTCGTCTTATGCTCTTCTATGGTGATGAGGTCGGCAAAAGCCTGCAGAGGATGCACTGTTGCAGTCTCCATGGCGAATACCGGACGGCCACTGTACTTGACAAACTGGTTGAAGATGGTCTCTGCATAGTCGTAGTCGCGGTCCTTGAGTCCTGCGAACGAACGCACGCCGATGATGTCGCAGTAGCATCCCATGACGGGAATAGCCTCGAGCAAGTGCTCGGACTTGTCGCCATCCATCACTACGCCACGCTCTGTCTCGAGCTTCCATGCTCCCTGGTTCACGTCGAGCACAATGACGTTCATGCCCAGATTGTAGGCTGCCTTCTGTGTGCTGAGGCGCGTGCGCAGGCTCGAATTGAAGAACACCATGAGAAGTGTCTTGTTACGTCCCATGTCCACATACTTGAATCTGTCGTTCTTTATGCCTATGGCTTCTTCCAGTGCCGGTTGCAGCGGTCCCAGATCGCTGACATTGCTGAAGTATCTCATTTCTTTCTCTCCTATATATGTATGTCTTTCTCTAAAAGTCTATATGCTTTACGTCGACCTTTCGGTTGAGGAATATCGATGCCGAGTCGGAGAACTTGTCCTCGGACTCAGTGGTGTAGTAGGCACAGCGTCCGCCCTTGGTGCACTTGGCATCAATCTCCGGATGTCGGTGCAGATAGTCCTTGAGGCTGTCTGCAACAAGTTCTCCTTGCGTCACAGCTGCAACGCCAGCAGGCAGATGACGCTTGATGGAGTCGAGCAACAAGGGAAAGTGCGTACAGCCAAGTATGACCGTATCTATCAGTGGGTCTTTGTCCATGAGCTGATTGATGTACTTCTGCACGAAGTAGTCGGCTCCGGCATTGTCGATTTCGTTGTTCTCGACCAGCGACACCCACATTGGACAAGCCACGCTGCTGAGCTTGATTTGCGGGAACGACTTGTAGAGCTCCATCGGGTAAGACTGTGAAGTCACGGTGCCTGTCGTTGCCAGCAGACCGACATGATTGTTGCGGGTCATGCTTCCGATGCTCTCTATCGTGGGACGAATCACTCCAAGCACGCGGCGTGCAGGGTCCAGACGTCGCAGGTCGTTCATCTGAATGGTGCGCAGAGCTTTTGCCGAAGCGGTGTTGCATGCCAATATCACCAAGTGACAACCTTCCTCAAACAGGCGTGTCACTGCCTGAAGCGTGAACTCATAGACGACATCGAACGACCGAGGACCATAAGGAGCACGCGCATTGTCGCCGATGTACAAGTAGTCGTACTGTGGCAACAAGTCGCGAATCTTGCTCAGGATGGTCAGTCCGCCGTAGCCTGAATCGAAGATGCCAATAGGCCCTGGTTGTGTAGGGAGCTCGTTCATGGTCGTATTGAAAAGCACTTTTACGTACCGACAAAGGTAAGAAAAATAATGCTGACGCCGCCAAACAAAAAGGAGGTGCAAGCTTGCGGCTCTGCACCTCCTATATAATAATGGTATATGT
>CAYXLA010000001.1:7940-18086 GCA_964465765.1 uncultured Bacteroidaceae bacterium
GGAATTACTGAGTTGCCATTGGCAATGTCGAAGATGTAGACGTAGCCACCCTGCTGTCCGATTTCCTTTACTGCATTGTTGACCTTCTCCAAGATAGGTGTCAGTCCGTCCTGCTGAGCCTTCTGCAGCGACTGTGATGCCTGCTGCTGGAACTCCTGCTGGCGCTCGTACATGTCCTGTACTTCCTTCTGGCGACGCTCAAGGATGTTCTGAGGCAGAGAGTCCTGCTGTGCTACAAGCTCCTGATACTTCTTGTTGAACTCTTCCTGTGTGCGGTTGATTTCGTCCTCGTAGTTCTTCTGCATGGTCTCAAGGTCTGTCGTGAGCTTCTTGTACTCGTCCATTGCCGTGATTACCTGTGCAGAGTTCATGTGGCCGAATTTGGCTTGTGCCATAGCTCCTAATGGGAGTGCGAACAGGACTATGGCGATTGCGATTTTCTTAAGCATTGTTCTCTTATGTTTTTTATTGTTTGTTTTTTTCGGTGTTCTCTCACGGTTCGTTTGTGCGACCGTAGGCGCAAAAGTAATAATTATTTGTCAATTAGTTGTTCATCTGCTCCAATACTTCGTCGCTGATGTCGATATCGGGCGATGCAAAGATGACGCTCGATGCCGAAGCACGGTCAAGAACAACGGCATATCCATTGCTTTGAGCTATAGCCTTCACCACCTCATAGACCTCATCCATGATGGGCTGCACCAGCTCTTCCTGCTTCTTGCTCAGTTCACCGTCGGTGCCGAAGTACTTGCGACGCAGGTCTGATGCCGACTTCTCTTTCTCGACAATCTCATTCTCGCGTGCCGTGCGCTGTGCTTCGGTCAGCGATGTTGCCTTTTGGTAGTTCTCATACAGTGTCTTGGCTTCACTTGAAACCTTCTCAACCTCTTCCTGCCATTGCTTTGACAGGCTTTCCAGCTCGCTGGATGCAGTGACATACTCGGGCACATTCTTCAGGATGTACTCCATGTCTATCAGTGCGAACTTCTGTGCCGATGCGCCGAGCACGGTCAGCATCGTGACACATGCAAATAAGAATAACTTCTTCATGACGTATATGTTTTAAAATTCCTGTCCCAATACAAAGTGGAAGTTGCTTCCGCCATACTGTGATGAGCCGTAGATTTTGTCGAATCCGTAGCCCCAGTCAATACCCATAAATCCAATCATAGGCAGATAGATACGCACGCCGACACCAGCCGAACGCTTCATGTCGAACGGATTGAAGTCGCTGACATCGTTCCACGCATTACCGCCCTCGATGAATGCCAGAGCATAGATGGTGCTGCTGGTCTCGAGCATCAGCGGGTATCTCAACTCAAGTGCGAAGCGCGAGTAGGCATATCCTGCCGTTGCACGTGTCGGAGTCAGTGAGCTGTTCTCATAACCACGTAGTGCAATGCTCTCGGTTGCGTATGTCGTGTAACCCGTCATACCGTCGCCGCCGACGTCGAATGTCTGGAACGGTGACTTCTTATACTTGTTGTAATGTCCCAACAGACCGAACTCAGCACGTGCCATGATGACCGGCGTACGCTTCACTGCATAAGGATCGGCGAGAGGGATGTAGACTCTCGATTTGAACTTCCACTTGTGGTATTCAATCCAGCGGAACATGCTGTTGTAGTCGTCCTGATTGGTCTGGTCGTACTTGCTGTAGTCCTTACCGTCAATCATCGAGAACGGCGGTGTCACCTGCAGTGTTGCAGAGAACTCCGAACCCTGACGCGGATAGATTGGGTTGTCGACAGACGAACGTGCCAGCGTCAGTCCGAGGGCAATCTCATTGCAGCTGCCGTCGGTGACGGGGAAGTAGCTCCAGTTGCTCAACATATATCGGTTGTACGACAGCTCGGCAGAGAACTGGAAGTAGTCGTCAGGCCAGTTCAGACGCTTACCGAACGAAACCGACAGACCGAACATCTTCATGTACTTGTCCGGGTCGTAGTAGTTCTCGTAGTTCAGGTAGTTGCCGTAGTTGTACGAGCCGTAGCCGTACATGCCGCTATACATGCTGGTGTAGTAGTTCTGATAGATGGATGAGTTGTAGTAGCGGTCGCTGATGTCGGTCTGCACGTAGTAGTATGCTCCCACCTGGAACGAGTTTGGACGTTTGCCTCCAAACCACGGGTCGAGGAATGAGATGCTGTACGACTGGTAGTAGCTACCGTTGGTCTGTCCGCTAAGTGTCAGTGTCTGACCGTCGCCCTGCGGCATGATGCCTCGGTGGTTCTTGCCAGGATGCAGCAGGTTGTTCAGCGAGAAGTTGGTGAACTTGAGGCTCACCTTACCGATGACGCCCGTCTGTCCCCAACCTGCCGACAACTCAATCTGGTCGTTTGGCTTCGACACAAGGTTGTATGCCACATCTACGGTTCCGTCCTCAGGACGTGGCTGAATGTCGGGAGTGATGTTCTCTGGGTCGAAGTGTCCCATCTGCTGCAGTTCTCGCATTGAACGCATAATCTCCTCACGGCTGAACAGTGCTCCCGGCTTGGTACGGAGCTCACGGCGTACCACATTGTCGTACAAGCGGTCG
Organism: uncultured Bacteroidaceae bacterium; assembly: GCA_964465765.1. Taxonomy (GTDB): domain Bacteria; phylum Bacteroidota; class Bacteroidia; order Bacteroidales; family Bacteroidaceae; genus Bacteroides. The sequence continues at coordinate 10,480 of CAYXLA010000001.1, forward strand.
TTACCGTTGATGGTAATCTTGTTGTATGTAGCCTGCTGTCCTTCGTAGATGCGCATCTCGAGGTCGATGGAGTCGCCTTCAACATTCACCTCCACGGGGTCGAGGCTGTAGAACAGGTAACCGTTGTTGTAGTACATGTTGCCTATTGACTCGTCGTCGCTCAGCGTGCGTTCTTCCAGCAGCTTCTGGTTATAGACGTCGCCGCTCTTCATTTGCAGCAGATAGTTCAGCTGGTCGGTGCTGTAGACGGTGTTGCCGACCCACGTGATGTCGCGCAGATAGTACTTCTGTCCTTCTTCGATGCGCATGAACACGTCGACGGTCTCGTCGTCGTAGTTGCTGACGCTGTCCTCCACGATGGTGGCGTCGCGATAGCCCAACTCGTTATACTTGTCGATGATGAGCTGCTTGTCTTCCTGATATTTCTCGTCGATGAACTTCTTCGACCTGAAGATGTTTGCCAGCTTGCCCTTCTCGTTGGTCTTCTTCATCGTGCGCTTCAGCTTCTTCTCGCTCAATGCCTCATTGCCGACGATGGTAATCTGGTGAACCTTCACCTTCTCCTTCTTGTCGACGTTAACGTTCACGAACACCTCGTTTGCTGCATCGGGATTGTCGCGCTGCACGATGTTGATCTCGGCATTCTTGAATCCCTTGTCGTCGAAGAATCGCTTTATGATTGTCTCGGCGCGGTCGATGGCATTCGGCGTAATCTGGCTGCCCTTGATCATTCCAATCTTCGTCTCCAGCTCTTCGCGTTCCGACTTCTTCACGCCCGAGTAGATGATGTCGGTCACGCGCGGACGCATCGCCAGCTTTATGGTGAGGAATATCTTGTCGCCCACAATCTTGTCGGCAGTGATGCTAACGTCCGAGAACAGTCCGTGACGCCAGTAGCGCTTGGCCGCATCGGTGATGTCGCTACCCGGGACGGTTATGGTCTGACCCTTGTCCAGTCCCGAAATGCTCAGTATGACATTGTCTTGATAGTTTTCGGCTCCTTCAATCCTGATGTCGGCAATCTCATATTTCTTGGGTTCGCCGGAATAGAGAATCACCGGCGTGCCGCTGCCTATGGTGTCGGTGTCGGCAACCTGCGCTGCCGCTTTCACCGTGCCTCCCATCAGCATCAGCACCGTCAATAATATGAAGAAAAAACGATTGTGCATTGTGTGTGATATGTGTGTTCTTTATATTGTTTCTGTAGTCGTTGTCGTGCTTGCAGCTGTTCCGTCTCCTTCCACCTGTTCGCTTGTGCGTCCGAAGCGTCGCTCCCTGCTCTGATATGCAGCGATGGCTTTGCGGAACTCCTGTCCGTCGAAGTCGGGCCAGTATGTGTCGCAAAAGTATAGTTCCGAATATGCGCACTGCCACAGCAGGTAGTTGCTGAGCCGCACCTCGCCGCCTGTACGTATCAGCAGGTCGGGGTCGGGCATGAAGTTCGTGGCAAGATGCTCCGTCACTGTCTTCTCGTCGATGCTATTGGCGTCCAGACGTCCTTCGCTTGCCTCGCGTGCAATGTCCTTCACAGCTTTCGTTATTTCCCATCTCGACGAGTAGCTCAGCGCCAGCACCAGCGTCATGCCGGTGTTGTGTGCCGTGTGTTCGATGCATGTCTCCAGCTTTGTCCGCACATATTCGGGCAAATGTCCTGTGTCGCCGATGACGCGGAATGCGATGTTGTTCGTCATGAACGTGCTCTCCTCGATTTCGCTGAACAACAGTCCCATGAGTGCCGTCACCTCTTGTTGCGGACGGTCCCAGTTCTCCGTGGAGAAGGCATAGAGCGTCAGGAATCTGACTCCAAGGTTCGATGCTTCTTCGGCAATCAAGTTTGCAGTCTCCGCTCCAGCCTGATGCCCGTACGAGCGTTCGTGCCCGTGCTTCTTCGCCCATCGTCCGTTGCCGTCCATGATGATGGCCACGTGCTGCGGAATCCTGTTCATGTCAATCTTGATGTCTTGCATCGCCCGTTCTCTATATATATACCCCGTTCTCTATATATAATATATGTGTAGTGTGGTTACTGCTTCTTGAATCCGAACTTGTTCAGTCTGCCGCGCCACAGCTGGTTCTTGTTGCCGTCGGTGCCGCTGATGGCTATCCACACGAATTTCTTGTCGTCCACCGTCATGGTGTAGTCTGTTCCTGCTCCTGCGAGGTCGTCGGGCAGGGTGAACTTCGTCGTTGTCCCTTCCCATGCCAGTCCGCCTATCGAGGCATAGACAGTGTCAAGCTCGCCGCCAATGATGTAGTACTTGTCGTCGTAGTATGTAATCGACGGATTCTCAATCTCCGGACAGTAGTATGTCGACGATGTTGCCATGTCAGCCCATCCTGTGCCGTCCATGCTCATCCATGGCACTGTCTTGCCGCTTTGTGCAGGCATTCCTGTCAGCACGATGCGCTCGGTGCCTGTGCCCGAAACCTGATATGTGTAGCTGTAGTTATACGTCGGGAATCCTGTCGGCACTGTCTCGCCGTCGGTCCATGTGCCTGTTGCCGATTCTGTTGTGCAGAAGCGTTGCGTGCCGTCCACGGTGCGTATTGCTGCCAGTCGTGTGCTGAGGCTGCCGAGCAGCGCTACCACATTGCCGCTAAGCGACTCCGACCGTGTCCAGCTCTCTCCGTTATTCGATGTGTACACGTCGCCGCTCGTGCTCACGGCATACAGCGTGCCCTGACTGGTTGTAAGCGATCTGATGTCGGTATCTTCGGGCAGTCCGTTCACCGTGACTGTGCTCCACTGATATGCTGCCGGATTGGCTCCGTCGGCGATGTATGCCTTTATGGCTGTGGCATCAGATGCGTCGAACACCAGTATGGAGTCGTTCAGTGTCACCACCTTCTGCTTGCTGCCCATGCTCGATGTCAGGAATCCTTCGGGCATGTCGCTCATCTGCTTCCAGCTCATGGAGTCGGGCTCCTGCATGTGCACATTGATCTTCAGCGTATACTCCTGAATGGTCTCCAGGTCGCCCGAGTAGATGTTGAAGTGCATGCCAACGTCGTTGTTGATTGCTTTCCTCAGGTCCATCGAGTCCGACGTCACCACCAGCGTGTCGTTGATGCCCGACGTGACGTAGCCCGATGCCGTGAATGTGTCAATCAGAATCCGCGCCAGGATGCTGTCCGAACCCACCGGCATTGAGTCGGCATTGAATATCACGTGGTTCAACTGGTCGATGCTGAACTTATAGTGTTTGCCATACACGGTGTCGAGTCCGAAGGCTGTCACAATGGTGCTCACGCTGAGTTCCGACGATGCGTTTTCGTCCTTTATGCACGACCCGAAACCTACTGACAATGCCAGCAGACATATTATGATACTGAATAGTTTGCTCCTCATCTAAAAAGTGCTTATGCGATTACAATCGGCAAAAATAAGAACAAAATCCGTCCACGGGGGTTTCAGGGCTAAGATTTATATAAAATTATAGATAATATGGTATTCCCTGCCCATAATAAACTTACTTTTCGATTCGTTGCATTTGTCCAACTCAGGAGCCTTCACTCCGCTGCCCAGCACGGCAGGACAGTGCTCTATCCATGCCTCGTCCCACAGCCCTGCGTCGATGAGGCTTTGGTGCAGTTGCGCCCCTCCTTCCACCAGCACCGACTGTATGTTGCCCTCGTACAGCGCGTCCACGACCTGTTGCAGCAGTCCCTGATTGAAGTCCACGGTCACGTACTTCACGTTCTCGAGGTCCTCGTGTTCCCGTTCGGTGAACACCCATGTGGGCTGCGTCCCGTCCAGCAGATGCAGCGTGTCCGGCAGCCGCAGCGTGCGGTCCAGCACAATCCTCAGTGGCTGTCGTCCTGCCCAGCTGCGCACGTTGAGGCTCGGGTTGTCCTCGGCAGCCGTGTTCGTCCCCACCATTATCGCCATGTTCTCGGCGCGGTTCTTGTGGCACACCATCTGTGTCAGCTCCGACGACATCATCAGTGGCTGTCCGTTGGTGTGGTGGCGACCCATGAATCCGTCGGCAGACTGCGCCCACTTCAGCGTGATGTACGGGCGGTGCTTCGTGTTGAATGTGAAGAATCGTTTGTTCAGCCGCTGGCACTCCTTCTCCAGCACGCCCACCTTGACCTCGCGTCCTGCGTCGCGCAGCTTCCTTATGCCTCGTCCCTCCACCTTGCTGAAGGGGTCTTGGCATCCCACCACGATGCGTGGAATCCCCTTCTCGATGATCAGGTCGGCACATGGCGGTGTCTTGCCGTAGTGCGCGCACGGCTCCAGGCTGACGTAGATGGTCGACTCGCGCAGCAGACTCTCGTCCTTCACCGACGCAATGGCATTCACCTCGGCATGTCCCTGCCCGTAGTGGCAGTGGTAGCCTTCGCCTATGATGCGCCCTTCGTGCACAATCACAGCTCCCACCATGGGGTTGGGTCGTGCACCGTCGATGCCGTTCTGTGCCAGCTCGATGCACCGCGTCATGTATATCTCGTCTTGTGTCACTCTGTCTTCAACAATGTTTATTTCTCGAACAATATTTGTACTTTTGGTGCCTCAATGAACAAGCTCGACACATACATACGTTCCGCGCTGCATCCCGTTTGCTCCGGCACCGAGGCGGCATGGCTGTCGCGCATCATCTGTTGCGAGATGCTCGGACAGTCGCCGACCGACTATTACCTCGGCAAAGATATGGATTTATCCTCTGCGCAGAAAGAAAAAGTCGACGACGTCGTGCGTCGGCTCCGTTCTCATGAGCCCATACAGTACATCCAGGGCACGGCACGGTTCTGCGGCAGGGACTTCAGCGTGTCGCCCGATGTCCTCATTCCGCGTCCCGAGACCGAGGAGCTCGTCGAGCTCATCCTCCGCGAGAACACCGTTTCTTCTCCCTCTGTGCTCGATGTCGGCACTGGCAGCGGATGCATCGCCGTAAGCCTCAAGCTCGCACTCCCCGCCGCATCGGTCCGTGCCTTCGACATCTCCGCTGCCGCACTGCGTGTTGCCGCTACCAATGCCGACCGCCTCCATGCCGACGTAGCCTTCGAGGAGCACGACATCTTCTCCTTCGACCCCACCGTCGGCAGCGCCCGCTCGCTCGACCTCCTCGTCAGCAATCCGCCGTATGTGGCCTGTCGCGAGAAACAAGACATGCAGCCCCGTGTGCTCGACTGGGAGCCCGCCACGGCCCTGTTCGTGCCCGACGACGACCCGCTGCTCTACTACCGCCGCATAGCGCAAGTGGGACGTGTCATGCTCAAACCTGGCGGCAGACTCTACTTCGAGATCAACCGTGCCTATGGCTCCGACGTTGCCAGCCTCTTGACCGACATGGGGTATCGTGATGTCTTGGTCCGCAAGGACCTCTCCGGTAACGACCGTTTTGTATCAGCCACGCTATGAAGACCGACGAACCACTCACCAAAGCCCAACTGCAGGATCGTGCCGAGGCATACTGCTCGCGTCAGGAGCACTGCCGTTCCGAAGTTGCCGCCAAACTGTCTGCCTGGGGCGCCACTGACGACGATGCGGAAGACATCCTCGCGTCGTTGGAGCGCGACCGCTTCATCGACGAAGCACGCTACAGCCGCTTCTTCATCCACGACAAGTACCTCTACGACAAGTGGGGCCGCCACAAGATTGCCTATGCTCTCATCCGGAAGCACATCTCCACCTCCGTCTATGCTCCGCTGATGGACGAGGTCATCGACCGCGACGAATACCTGTCCATTCTGGGTGGCCTCCTTGCCGCCAAGCGCCGCACCCTGAAGGACTCCAACTACCACTCCCTGCGGAAGAAACTCGTGTACTTCGCTCTCCAGCGCGGCTACGATATCGACGATGCCCAACTGTGTATGGATTTCTGAGCACGCATCCGCTGTGCCTCGGAAAAGCATGCTTCAGGTATCTTGGCAACAGTCTGAAGAGTTGTTCCCAACATGTCAAAGAGCGCGAGGCTTGTCCCCACAAACCTTGTGTTTCGTCTTGCTCCCTCAATGATTCTTTGCTACAAAATAGAGAAGGGCATTTCCCCGATACCCCTCATCAACCAACGTTCAAAAGTAGTAATTTTCTTGGAACCATGCAAGCCCTTCACGCACTTTTTTATGTACGCCTTACGTGCTATTTACGCTACTGATACTCAGTGACCTACGCATGCTTCTCGCTTGCGCTAAGCGTAGACCATAATCAGTCACTATACGGCACTCGCAGTAACGGACTTTTCAAACAGAGTTATCAGCCAAGTCCACTTCTGACGAGGAAGGTCATTTCCGGTGTTGGAACCAATATCAGTTAATCTCAGTATCAAGGATATTATGTGCATCATACATGTTGAACTGCCCGGAAATAATGATGAATAGAATACTTATATATACTAATATATATATATTTATATATATATATTTATATATAAAAGTTGGGGATGAGGTTTTTTGGAGGGCGAGTGTATGTGCATATAAAATACCCGATACTGAGATTACTGATATTGTCAATGCATATAAAGTGCAACGATATGCAACGTGCTTATGGGTGCATCGTCAGAAGTCTGATGCTACGTCATTGCACGCTGTGCGCAACAATAAATCACGTGCAAACGCCGTCATAAGCCCACTGCATTACGTGTTCCATTCCTGCGGTTTCGTCCACGCAAAGCCCTGCGTTAGGTGGAAGAAAGCACCCTCGGGGGCAACGAGCGAAAAATAATTTGCCTCGCAACGCGCTGACACTATGTGGGTTACATAAGGGTAAAATCCTGATGCTGCAATTTTCTTCAAACGGGTATTGCAAAGAGGGTACCGCGTGTTGTATCTTTGCAGTAGCGCTACAGAGACACAGAGAGCGGACAGTTTCCCCCACCATTCCACTCTCGACAACAACAACCAACAACGATCATTGACAACTTGAAAAGACGACCTTAACTCTGGCCAATCAGGTGCGAAATGACGCAAGACACGCCTTTACTCCTCATACTCGGTCGTGTCGTCGATGCCTGCATCACGCAGTGCTTCGCGACGCTCCACGCAGGTGCCGCACTTGCCGCAGTGCTTGGCGCCGCCCTTGTAGCAGGAGTAGGTGGTGGAGTAGTCGATGCCGAGACGCTTGCCAATCAGCGCTACGTCGGTCTTGCTGATGTTGGTATATGGAGCCTCGATGGTGACATTCAGGTAGGTGCCGCACGACATGGCCTCGGACATTGCCGCGATGAACGGTGCACGGCAGTCGGGATAGATGGCGTGGTCGCCGCCATGGTTGGCGATGAGCACTCGGGTGAGTCCGCGGCTCTCGGCGATGCCGCAGGCTATGCTGAGCATAATGCCGTTGCGAAACGGTACGACGGTCGACCGCATGTTGTCGTCCTCGTAGTGGCCCTCGGGAATGGCGTCGGCACCTTCCAGCAGTGATGACTTGAAGTGGTCCTTGATGAACGACAGTGGGATGACGAGGTGCTCGATGCCGAGCTGGCGGCAGTGGAGTGCTGCACACTGAGCTTCGCGTCGGTTGTGGTTGCTGCCGTAGTCGAAGGTGACGGCGAGGGCTATCTGCTCCTTGCGGTCGTGGAGCAGCGTGACGCTGTCCATGCCGCCTGACAAGATGATGACTGAGTTCTTGGCTTCCATAGTGTCTGCGTGTATGTGTTTGGGAC
>CAYXLA010000001.1:18186-42263 GCA_964465765.1 uncultured Bacteroidaceae bacterium
ACACCCAATAAAAACATAACACGTGTTAAACTCTGTTCTTACCGAATAAATGTGTTACTTTTGCAGCCTACAACATATTCAATAAAGGGCATTATGAAGACATTAGAGAAACTTTTCGCAGAGAGATTACTGAAGATCAAGGCTATAAAACTGCAGCCTGCAAACCCCTTCACATGGGCATCGGGCTGGAAATCACCGTTCTATTGTGACAACCGCAAGACGCTGTCGTATCCGTCGTTGCGCAGCTTCGTGAAGGTGGAGTTGTCGCGTTGCATCCTGGAGCACTTCGGACAGGTCGATGCCATTGCCGGTGTGGCTACAGGTGCCATTCCGCAGGGCGCACTGGTGGCAGACGAGCTGAACCTGCCGTTTGTCTACGTACGCTCGAAACCAAAGGATCACGGTCTGGAGAACCTCATCGAGGGTGAGCTTCGTCCGGGAATGAAGGTGGTAGTCGTCGAAGACCTCGTGTCGACCGGCGCAAGCAGCCTCAAGGCTGTGGAGGCAATACGCCGCGACGGCTGTGAGGTGATTGGCATGGTGGCTTCGTACACCTACGGATTCCCCGTTGCCGAGAAGGCATTCAAGGATGCCAAGGTGCAGCTCGTCACACTGACCAACTATGATGCAGTGCTTGACGTGGCTCTGCGTACAGGATACATCGAGGAGACCGACGTGCCCACGCTGAACGAGTGGCGCCGTGACCCTGCACACTGGGGTGAGGAGAAATGAGACCATAGGGAAACAGGTAACGGCTATAGACGATGAGCAACACAACAAGCTTTCAGAGCGACATCAAGACCATTCAGGCTCCGCAGCGCAGTGTCTACGAAAAGCTGGCAGACACGAGGAACCTGGAACGCATGGCGGCGAACGTCCCGAGCGACAAGCTGAAAGACATAAAGGTGTCCGACGGCTGTCTGACATTCCCCACGATGATGGGCGACATCTCGCTGAAGCTCAGCGAGGCACAGCCCTACGACAGCATACGCTACTGCACCGTACAGTCGCCCGTGCCCTTCACGCTGAACATACAGCTGGGACGTCCCACGGCGAGCCAGTGCACGCTGCAGCTCGTCGGTGAGCTGGAGCTGAGTCCGTTCCTGCTGAAGATGGCACAGAAGCCCATCACCGATGCGCTGAACCGCATTGCCGAGGCTCTGACGATGATAAACTATTAAGCTATGGCACAGAAACTTTGGGAGAAGTCCACACAGATAAATAAGGACATCGAGACCTTCACCGTGGGTCGCGACCGCGAGATGGACCTCTATCTTGCCAAGTACGACGTACTGGGCTCGATGGCTCACATCACCATGCTGCAGAGCATAGGTCTGCTCACGGCAGAGGAACTGGACGTGCTGCTCAAGGAGCTGCGCAACATCTACGCCGTTGCCGAGAAGGGCGACTTCGTCATCGAGGATGGCGTGGAGGATGTGCACTCGCAGGTGGAGCTGATGCTGACACGCCGTCTGGGCGACATCGGCAAGAAAATTCACAGCGGACGTTCGCGCAACGACCAGGTGCTGCTCGACCTGAAGCTCTTCACACGCGAGCAGATCGAGGAAGTGGCTGGGCTCGTGAACAGGCTGTTCGGCACGCTCGTCGACCAGAGCGACAAGCACAAGGACATCCTGATGCCCGGATACACGCATCTGCAGATTGCCATGCCGTCGTCGTTCGGACTGTGGTTTGCCGCTTATGCGGAGAGCTTGGCCGACGACATGAACTTCCTCAGCGCTGCCTACCACATGGTGAACAAGAATCCGCTGGGCTCGGCAGCAGGCTACGGCTCGTCGTTCCCGCTGAACCGCACCATGACAACACAGCTGTTGGGATTCGACGACCTGAACTACAACGTGGTGTATGCACAGATGGGACGCGGCAAGATGGAGCGCTACGTCTCCTTCGCACTTGCCGGCGTGGCTGCCACACTGTCGAAGCTGGCATTCGACGCCTGCATGTTCAACAGTCAGAACTTTGGTTTCATAAAACTGCCCGACGAGTGCACCACAGGCTCGAGCATCATGCCGCACAAGAAAAACCCCGACGTGTTTGAACTGATACGTGCACGGTGCAACAAGCTGCAGGCACTGCCGCAGGAGGTCACACTTATCTCCAACAATCTGCCGAGCGGCTATTTCCGCGACTATCAGCAGCTGAAGGAGTCGTTCCTCCCTGCCTTCGACCAGCTGAAGGACTGTCTGACGATGACAAACTACATCATAGAGCGCATACGCGTCAACGAACACATCCTCGACGACGACCGCTATCTGCCAATCTTCACCGTGGAGCGTGTCAACGAACTGGTGCGTCAGGGCGTGCCCTTCCGTGATGCCTACAAGCAGGTGGGACTGGAGTTCGAACGCGGGGAGTTCAGCCACAGCAAGACGGTGCACCACACCCACGAGGGCAGCATCGGCAACCTGTGCAACGACCGCATCCGCCAGATGATGCAGCGTGCCTACAGCTCGCTCAACACCGAGTCGGTGCATCGGGCAGAGAACGAACTGCTGAAGAGATAACACTAAGGTGTTGGGTGTTGGATGTTGGGTGAAACACAACACGCTCAACATAACACGTAACACGAAAAACATAACACATATAAATTATGTTCGCAAAGGAAACTTATGTGCAGCGCAGAGCCCTGCTGAAGAAGAATGTCGGCTCTGGCATATTGCTGTTTTTAGGGAATGACGAACAGGGACTGAACTATGCAGACAATACGTTCCGCTACCGTCAGGACTCCTCATTCCTCTATTTCTTCGGAATATCACAGCCCGGACTGGCTGCAATAGTTGACATTGACGAGGACAAGGACATCGTCTTCGGTGACGAACTGACGATGGACGACATCGTGTGGACGGGTCCGGTGCCTACACTCAAGGAGACGTGCGAGCGCGTCGGCGTCGTGAACACCATGCCTTATGGCAAGATTGAGGACTATCTGCGTTCGGCAATCGTCAAAGGGCAGACCATACACTATCTGCCGCCTTACCGTCCGGAGCATAAGCTGAAGCTGCAGGACTGGCTGGGCATTCCGCCATCGCATCAGGAGGGCTCGGTGCCTTTCATCCGTGCGGTCGTGGCACAGCGTAATGTGAAGTCGGACGAGGAGATCGCCGAAATCGAGAAAGCCTGCAACATCACTGCCGACATGCACATCGCTGCCATAAAGATGTTGCGCCCGGGAATGTACGAATATGAGGTTGCTGCCCAGATAGAATATGTTGCCAAGAAGAACAACTGCGAACTGTCGTTTGCAACCATTGCAACGAAAGACGGACAGACGCTGCACAATCACGGCTACAACAATCAGGTGAAGTCGGGCGACCTGTTCCTGATCGATGCAGGAGCAGAGCTGCAGTCGGGCTATTGCGGCGACATGTCTTCGACATTCCCTGCCGACAAGAAGTTCACTCAGAAGCAGAAGGACGTCTACGTCATTCAGAACGCCATGCACCTTGAAACCGTCAAGGCATTGCGCCCGGGCATTCCGTATATGGATGTCTATGACCTGTCGGCACGCGTCATGGTGGAAGGCATGAAGGACCTTGGACTCATGAAAGGCAACGCCGAAGATGCCGTACGCGAAGGAGCACACGCACTGTTCTATCCGCACGGACTGGGACACATGATGGGACTTGACGTGCACGACATGGAGAGCCTCGGAGAAATCTGGGTCGGTTACGACGGCAAACCCAAGAGCACGCAGTTCGGCCGCAAGAGTCAGCGTCTTGCCATTCCACTGCAGCCTGGATTCGTGCACACCGTAGAGCCTGGAATATACTTCATCCCCGAACTGATTGACCAGTGGAAGCGTGACAAGAAATTCACCGACTTCATCAATTACGACAAGCTGGAAGCATATCGCGACTTCGGCGGCATCCGCAATGAGGAAGACTACTTGATTACTCCTACCGGAGCACGCCGTCTGGGCAAGAAGATCCCTCTGACGCCCGATGAGGTTGAGGAAATAAGATAAGGTGTTGGATGTTGGATGTTGAGTGACGCTCACTCCGAGGTTACACGTCCAATCCGGCATCATGCCATGGTGTTTCGGAGAGACACAATTATGCATAACCCCAGACTAAGGGAACGCAGTGACCGCAGTCTGGGGCTTATGACATCCTCCCTACTGTGCCTCGGAGAGGTACATACATGAAGGACATGAAAATCCGTGAACACCTAATCTTGTGGGTGCGGATACTCTACTTCTTCTTGATTTCTTCGTACTCGACGTACTCGCCGTCGTTCTTGCCGAACACCTTCTTGCGTTTGGGCGTGGTGTGGCTGATTGTGGACTGGCGCTTCTCGCTGCCAATAGGACCGAAGCCTAATGAGCGGCGGATGATGTTCACTACCGTGCGTCGACCGAGCACGATGAACAGCAACGCGATTATGATGATGAAGTACTTCATGCTTGGCGGTCAGAGGTTTTGGAAGTCAGCCAGTCGATGATGGCCAACACGATATACCATATTATAATGAGGGCAAACCCTAACTGCCCGAAGACGACAAGCAGTGGCACGCAACCAATCAGGAAGACGAAGCGTGTCTTGTTGTCAGCCCAACGGAGGCTCTTGAACTTCAGCGAGAACATCGGAATCTCCGATACCAACAGCCAGCTCGACAGCACGATGCCGATGATGAGACACACCGTCATGTATGAAGGAGCTGTGGCAAGACAGTCGTGCAATCCGGCAACCAGCGAAGCCCAGAACAGTGCATTGGCAGGAACAGCCAGTCCGATGAAGGATGTCGTCTGTCGGCTGTCGTTGTTGAACTTAGCCAAACGCAGAGCCGAGAACACAGCAATCAAGAATGCTGCATAAGGCAGAATGGTCGACATGAAGTCTTGTCCGCCCGACAGCAACATGCGTTCTTGAAGCAAGTTGAACACTATTGCTGCCGGCACAAAGCCGAAGCTGATGTCATCGGCGAGCGAGTCGATGTCTTTACCGATTATGGAGTGTGCGTCCAGTGCACGTGCTGCCATGCCGTCGAAGAAGTCGAATACGGCACTGCACAGAATCGCCACGAGCGCCCAATCGTATTGATGATTGAAAGCCATGACACAACCCACACAACCTGAAAAGAGATTCAGACATGTTATGGTGTTCGGAATGTGTCGTGTCAGACGGTTTGCCATTATTTCAGTTGTGCTATTATGGTCTGATTGCCCACGGTGTGTTGTCCAAGTGCAACCTTGATGTCGGTGCCCAGCGGCAGGAACACGTCGACACGCGACCCGAGCTTAATGAATCCCATGTGTTCGTCGATGTAGCACTCGTCGCCAGGAACGGCGTAAGTCACGATGCGTTTCGCCATTGCTCCTGCAATCTGTCGTGTCAGGACCTCAACGCCCTCGGGAGTCTTTATGACGATGGTCGAACGTTCGTTGTCGGTACTTGCCTTTGGCAGCCATGCCGCCATATACTTGCCGTTCTGATGCTCCACCTTAAGGACGGAACCCTCGACGGGATACCAGTTGGCGTGAACATTAGTGAGACTCATGAATATCGACACCTGAATGCGGCGGTCGTGGAAGTACTCGTTCTCTTCGACCTCTTCGACCACTACGACCTTGCCGTCGGCAGGAGCCACCACAACCTTCTCGGGATTGCCTGCGAAGAACCTGATGGGACAACGGTAGAAATTGAGCACTATGCCATAGATGATGGCGCTGATGCCCAATACGGTGAAGAATGGTATCTTGGTCTCGAAGGCAAAATACAGCACGGCGTTCACTGCCACAAGCAGTGCCAATCCGCCTACCAGCGTGTGTGTGCCTTCTTGATGTATATGTATCTTTTTAAGCCTTTTCATTATAGAGGACAGGTTTCGGGTGTGTTTCCGTATAAACCAACTGCAAAAGTAAGTCTATTTTGATAATGCAGCAAAGATTTAGGATAGAAAAGCAAAACGGAGCACGCACAATCCGATTATTCTTTGCACGGGAAAAATAAGAGTCGTATATTTGAGATGTTTTAGACCAAGAGAAATACAGAGACATATATATGCAAGACTTCGTACATCTGCACGTACACACACAATACTCGTTGCTCGACGGACAAGCCGCCGTGAAGAAGCTCGTGGACAAAGCCCGAGCCAACGGCATGAAGGGAATGGCTGTCACCGACCACGGCAATATGTTCGCAATAAAGGAGTTCATCAACTACACCGACAAGGTGAATGGTGGGGTGAGGGACGAGATATCAGACCTTAAGAAGCACATCGCCAATGTGGAAAGCGGTGTTGAGGAGTGTGATGATAAGGAACAGACTTTGGCAGACTACAAGGAGAAGTTGCAGGCTGCCGAGGGGAAACTGTTCAAGCCCATCATTGGCTGTGAGATGTACGTTGCCCGTCACAGCATGTACGACCGCAACGGCAAGCAGGACCAGGGAGGATATCACCTCATTGTGCTGGCAAAGAACAGCACGGGCTATCATAACCTGATAAAGCTCGTGTCGCACGCATGGACCGAAGGCTACTACATGCGTCCGCGAACCGACCGTACCGAGCTGCAGAAGTATCATGAAGGACTGATGGTCTGCAGTGCATGTCTGGCAGGAGAAGTGCCACGCCACATAACTGCCGACGACCTTGAGGGAGCGGAAGAAGCTATAAGATGGTATAAAGACCTGTTTGGCGACGACTACTATCTGGAGCTGCAGCTACACCAAGCCACCGTGCCGCGTGCCAATCATGAGGCTTATCCCATGCAGCTTAAGGTCAACGAAGAGTTGCGACGCCTGTCGAAGAAATACGGCATCAAGCTGGTATGCACCAACGACGTGCACTTCGTCGATGAAGAAAATGCCGAGGCACACGACCGCTTGATATGCCTCAACACAGGCAAAGACTTGGATGACCCCACGCGAATGATGTACACCAAGCAGGAGTGGTTCAAGACGCGTGAAGAGATGAATGCCGTCTTTGCCGACGACCCCGAAGCCTTGTCGAACACGCTCGAACTGCTCGACAAGACCGAGTACTACAGCATAAATCATGCGCCCATCATGCCGTTCTTCCCCATCCCCGAAGAGTTTGGAACCGAGGAGGAGTACAGGAAGAAGTTCTCGGAGGAACAACTGTTCCAGGAGTTTACACGCGACGAGAACGGCAACGAGATAATGACTCGCGAGGAGGGAGAGAAGAAGATAAAGAAGCTCGGCGGCTACGACAAGCTATATCGCATTAAGTTCGAAGCCGACTATCTGGAGAAGCTGACGCTGGAAGGAGCGAAGGAACGCTACGGAGATCCTATAGGTAAAGACGTGCTTGAACGCATCAAGTTCGAGCTTCACGTGATGAAGACCATGGGTTTCCCCGGCTACTTCCTCATAGTGCAAGACTTCATCAATGCCGGACGCAAGGAACTTGGCGTCATGGTGGGACCGGGACGTGGCAGTGCTGCCGGCTCTGTAGTGGCATATTGTCTGGGAATAACGAAGATCGACCCAATAAAATATGACCTGCTGTTCGAGCGTTTCCTGAATCCCGACCGTATATCGTTGCCTGATATCGATACCGACTTCGATGACGATGGCCGCTATCGTGTGCTCGACTGGGTGACGAAGAAATATGGCAAGGAGAAAGTCGCACACATCATAACCTTCAGCACCATGGCTACGAAGATGGTCATAAAGGATGTGGCACGTGTGCAGAAACTGCCGCTGGCAGAATCCGACCGTCTGTGCAAACTCATACCCGACCGTATACCCGACAAGAAGCTCAATCTGCAGAATGCCATCGACTATGTTCCTGAGCTGAAGCAGGCAGAACAGTCGGACGACCCGCTGGAACGCGACACGCTGAAGTATGCCAAGATGCTCGAAGGCAACATCCGTGGCACGGGCATACATGCATGCGGAACAATCATCTGCCGTGACGACATTACAGATTGGGTGCCTGTGAGCACTGCCGAAGACAAGGAAACTGGCGAGAAGCTGCTGTGTACGCAGTATGAAGGTTCGGTAATCGAGGAGACAGGACTCATCAAGATGGACTTCCTCGGACTGAAGACGCTGTCGATTCTTAAGGAAGCCGTTGACAATATCCGCGATTCGCGCGGCGAGGAGATAGACCTCGACAAGATTCCCATCGACGACAAGTTGACCTATCAACTCTATTGCGAGGGACGCACCATTGGAACATTCCAGTTCGAGTCTGCCGGAATGCAGAAGTATCTACGCGAACTGCAGCCTTCGGTATTCGAAGACCTCATAGCCATGAATGCCCTCTACCGCCCAGGACCTATGGACTACATCCCCGACTTCATCGACCGCAAGCAGGGACGTAAGCCTATAGTCTATGACATCCCATGCATGGAGCAATATCTGAAGGATACCTATGGCATCACCGTCTATCAGGAGCAGGTCATGTTGCTGTCGCGACTGCTTGCCAACTTCACACGTGGTGAATCGGACACGCTGCGAAAGGCCATGGGAAAGAAGTTGAAGGACAAACTGGACCACTTGAAGCCGAAGTTCATTGCCGGAGGCAAGGCCAACGGACATGATCCTGCCGTGCTGGAGAAGATTTGGGCAGACTGGGAGAAGTTCGCTTCGTATGCCTTCAACAAGAGTCACGCCACTTGCTATTCGTGGGTGGCATATCAGACGGCATATCTCAAGGCGCACTATCCTGCCGAATATATGGCTGCCGTGATGAGCCGAAGCTTGTCGAACATTGTCGACATTACTAAGCTGATGAACGAATGTAAGGCTATGGGCATACTGGTGCTGGGGCCCGATGTCAACGAGAGTAACCAGAAGTTCACTGCCAACAAGGATGGCAACATACGTTTCGGACTTAGTGCCATAAAGGGTCTCGGCGCAAGTGCCGCCGACACTATAGTGGCTGAGCGCAAGAAGAACGGACCATATAAGAGCATATTCGACATGGTTCAGCGCATCAACCTCATGGCATGCAACAGGAAGAACATTGAATGTCTGGCGCAGTCGGGTGCTTTCGATGCCTTCGGACTGAAGCGCGAACAGTATTTTGGCGTGAACGCCCGTGGCGAGAGCTTTGCCGAGACGCTTGTCCGCTATGGCAACAAGTATCAGGAAGACAAGTCTGCTGCCGTGAACAGCTTGTTCGGCGATATCGACGTGGTGCCTATAGCCACTCCCGAAGTGCCTGTCGTGGAGCCGTGGGGCGACCTTGACAGGTTGAACAAGGAGAAGGACCTCATCGGAATCTACCTCTCGTCGCATCCGCTCGACAAATATTCCGTAGTCCTTAACAATGTTGTGAACACTCATCTCAACGAGCTTGACGACCTTCAGACTCTTGCTTCGCGTAAAGGACTGACGTTTGGAGGCATGGTCACAGCCGTGCGTCACGGTCTTAGCAAGAAGGGCAATCCTTATGGCATAGTGAAGTTGGAGGACTTCTCGAGCTCACACGAGATACCTTTCTGGGGCGATGACTGGGCACGTTGGCAGGGCTATCTGCAAGAGAAGATGCTCGTCTTCATGCGTGCACATGTGCAGCCACGCAAGTGGGGCAAGGAGGGAGACGTGGAGATGAAGATAGATAGTGTTGAACTGTTGTCGGAGGTCAACGACAAACTGATAGAACGAATAACGATAAAGATTCCGCTCAGTTCTATCGACGACGACACCATCACGCAGCTGACGGAGATGTCGAAGAAGCATCGCGGAGATTCGGAGCTTCGCTTCTGTGTGGTCGACCCAGAGACTAGGATGTCGGCTGAGTTTGTGTCGCACGACAGATTGTCGGTCGACAAGGAGTTGGTCGATTTCCTTGAAGACTCCTGTGGATTGCAGTACAAGATTAATTAAGGAGGGTTCTACAAATTGGCTTTGTCAGATTATAAAACCCACCTTAAGCTTGGCACGTCGTTTGCATACATTGTCCGACGTGAAAGAGAGAAACAATAACGAATAATAACCTTTTAATTCATTAATGAATATGGCAGTAATTGAACTTAACGACGAGAATTACCAGCAGGTGTTGGCAGATACAAGCAAGCCTGTAGTTGTAGACTTCTGGGCAACATGGTGTGGTCCGTGCCGCATGGTCAGCCCTATAATCGACCAGTTGGCAGAGGAATACAACGACAAGGTCGTAGTTTGCAAGTGCAATGTCGACGACAGCACCGACCTTCCGTCGCAGTATGGCATCCGCAACATCCCCACAGTGCTGTTCTTCAAGAACGGTGAACTTGTCGACAAGCAGGTTGGCTCGGCTCCGAAGCCCGCGTTTGTAACGAAGATTGAAGCTCTGCTGAAATAAGCGGAGCCTTACGTTTAACCCCAAAAGAAAGGACTTGTTATGGCTGTCAACGACGAATTCTCGGCAGACGACATCGACGATGAGAAGACCATCGAATTCATCAAGAACTATCTGCCACAGGAGCTGAAGACGCGGTTTTCCGACGACGAACTCTACTATTTCCTCGACCTTATGGACGAGTACTATGTCAATAGCGGCGTGCTTGATGCTACTCCCGATGCCGACGGATGCATAGACATCGACCTCGACAAGGTCGTCGACTACATCCTCAAGGAGTCTAAGAAAGACCAGATGGGACCTTATGAGCACGACGAGGTACTGTTTGTCGTGCAGGGCGAGATGGACTATAATGATTCCGTCAGCTAACTGCCGCTAAACGACCAGCAATGCAACGAGTATCGCCACAATGCCGCCGAAACCATACCACAGGCGTGCATTGCGGCGACTCATCATTTTTACTGCCATCTGTGCATTCATTGCACTGAAGAACCACTCCCAGTTCATGATGGCAGCCAGCAGTGACACTGTCCCCATGCTGACCAATATTGCTTGCAGTATATATTTCTCCATGCTGTCCGGTGTTGCCTTTACTCCATGCTTCCCATCGTCAGACGTCGTACTCCGTTCTCGGTCTCCTCTATGCAGACCTTAATGGTGTTGCCCGGCAGCAGTTCCTCAATCAGCTCCGGCCACTCTATGAAGCACACGGCACCGCTGTAGAAATAATCTTCGTAGCCCATGTCATAAACCTCTTCGAGCTTCTTTATGCGATAGAAGTCGAAGTGATAGATCAGTTCACCGGTTGTCTCCGAACGATATTCGTTGACGATGGCGAACGTGGGAGACGTCACGTTGTCTGTGACTCCGAGCTCCTGACACACCGCCTTGATGAATGTTGTCTTGCCTGCTCCCATCTTGCCATAGAAGGCAAAGACGGTGTCGTCACCCATCAGGGAGACGAACTGATGGGCAGCTTCTTGTATTTGGTCTAACGACTGTATTGTTATTTCTGTCATTGCTGTTGTTGCTATTGTTGAATGATATATGTCGGTTTCAGTTATTCTTCCGGCGTAAAGATATGGAAATTCCCTTTATGCATCTGCACACGAGAAACATTATTATCGACAGGAAGATGATGGTTGCTCCCGATGGAATGTTGTAACGGTACGACAGTGCCAGTCCGCCAAGGCAGCATGCGTAGCCGATTACGGCCGACAGCAGTATTATTCTCTTGAAGCGATGTGTGAAGAGATTTGCAGTCATCTGCGGTATCGTAAGCATTGATATGGCGAGAACTATCCCCACCATGCGCAGACACGCCACGATTGTCAGTGCTATGAATGCCATCATGACATATTCCATGGCACGCACCGGCATGCGGCGCGACATGGCAAACTCTCGGTCGAAGGCTACATAGATTATGCTGTCGGCAAACAGAACGAAGAACAGCGATACTGCTGCCGTCACTGCTGCAAGCAGGGCTATGTCGCCCGATGTTATGGTCAGTATGTTGCCGAAGAGATATGTCGACAGGTCTGCTGTGAATCCAGGCGACAGAAACGAGAAGATTATTCCCACGGCCATGCCGAATGTCCAGAACATTGCAATGGCAGAATCTTCGCGCACATTCTTGCCACGTCCTCCAATCCACTCTATGCCAAATGCCGACAGCACTGCAAATACTGCTGCCGTGAGTACAGGCGGCAGACCGAAGAACAGTCCAAGTCCTATGCCGCCGAAAGAGGCATGGGCCAATCCGCCACTGATGAACACCATGCGCCGCGACACTATGTAGGTGCCTACGGTGGCGCATGAGAGGCATGCAAGCAGACTGCCTATCAGCGCGTGCTGGAAGAATGTGTATTGCAGCAGTTCCATTTATGGTGCGTGTGTTTCTACTCCTTATATTAATATGGTGTAACGTCAGGTTGTGGCAGGTGCAGCGTTGTTCCGCCTGTCGCAGAGCAACATGTACGCCTCATCCTTCAGCTGGTCGGGCAGTGCTATGCCGCGCAGCTCCAGACTGTGAAGCCATCCTGGCACGTCGTCGGGCTGCATGGTGCCCAGCACCTCAGCGAAAGCGGCAATCTGTTCGTCGTCATAGCTGTCGGAAGCCATACCGCTGAAGTCGTCAAGCTCTTCATCGTCGTAGTACTCCACATCCCGCTTCACAGCCAGTTTCAGACAATCTTCCACCTCGCACGAGCCTCCATTCTCCACCTCGCACGAGTCTGCTCCGCAGTCGGTCACCATCTTCACTTTCGGCATCTCCTTTATCTCGCCTGCCTCGAGCTTGCGCTTGAGACTGCGTGTTCTGAGCACACCTGCTATGGCGGCAATCACTGCAAGGACTGCCAAACTTCCTATAAGTATAAACATAACCCTGTCTTTTGCGACCGCTAAATTAGTATGCCGCCAGCCGCCATGCAAGTAGCGACGGAAGAAAATCAACATTGTGGCTTCGGATGTCGGTGAGAATAGCGGACGTTTAGTGCGATTTCGGTGACGAAAGACGGTAGTCAAAGTCCTGCGAACAGATAACCTAAGTCGTCTCGGCAGTTGCATTAAGTCGTCTCACATCGTTCGTTGTGAACGCTCACATCGAACGTTGTGAATGCTCACATCGAACGTGATGAATGCTCACATCGAACGATGTGAGAGGACTTTGGTTAACTTCGTGAACGATAAATAGCAGTCTCAGAAGCCATTGCACCCGTTATGATGCATGTCTTCTGTCGGCTTAGTGTGGTGGATGATGCGGTTAAACCGGCGTAGCCAGTAGGCGTGCCACGATGGCACGCAGGACGTGTGCCGCCCAACCAGACGGCTGCATGCTCTGTGGACGTACGAGAGGAACGATGCGTGCTTCGGCACGTCGTGCCCATTGTGGAAACTCCGCGTTGGGTTTGAACGATTGTGCTGCTTCTGCCAGTTTGCCGAAGTCGAACGTGTCAGCAGCAATGCCGGCTCCTGCCATTACTGCGTCGGCAGCATTGCAGTCTTGTTCTGCGTGTGCAGGAACCATAAGGATGGGCTTGCCGAGATACATCGCTTCGCAGATGCTTTCGAATCCGGCGGTGCTGGCATACGCCGAGCAGGAACGCATATAGCTGAGAAACAGCTTGTCGTCGACCTGATGGAACGTCAGTGTATCGTCGACCTGCTTCGTCGTAGGCTCATCGCCCTTGTCCCAGAATACGTGCAGAGGCACCGTGGTATTGGCTTCATGGAAACGTCGCATCTCTGCTGCGAAGCCAGCGTTGACCATGTAGCCGAGTATGTAATTGCCTTGTTCCGGCTCCAGATTGAGAATATCGCGGCGCAGCAAAGGCGGAACCACGGAGATGTTATGCTTGTCGTCGGGGTTCATGTCGCGAAACGACAGCGCCAGTCTGCGTTGGCAATTCAGACTTGTCAGTCGAGTGAAGAGCCGCAGTAAGAATAGACTGCGACGGTTGATATCGGGCGCACAGAAGTCCCGATGCAGGAACACGTACTGATGTCCGATGCAGAAATACGGTTTGTCTGGTCGGCAGATGGCGTAGGTCAGTCCGGTAAGGAATTCGTAGAAGTTCACCACCACGTCGGCATTGGAGGCGTTGATCTTGTCGTGTATGTAGCGTATGGTGCGCAGGTAAGCGCCTGTCCGTGCGAAGTTATAGACGGCACTGCGCAGAAGCTTTGAGCGGCGGTTTTGCGCTGTTGGCAGGAAGTTGACGCTTTCGAAGGTCGTGATGTCCGTACCTATTTGCTCGCGGAAGAACTGCGGCAAGTGGCGGTTGTTACTGATGCCAACCATGACTTCTGTCACCTCATGACCGCTGCGTTGAAGCATTTCCTTCAACGATAAGGCTTGCGTCAGGTGTCCTCGTCCTTCGCCTTGTACTATAAACAGATATTTCATGTTTCCCCTCCTTCTTTATTGTGGTTCGTGGGTTTCTCTCTGTTATTCCGCTGTCAAAGGTAGGAATAAAATTGTAGGGGGCTGTCGTACTGCATGTTAAAATAGCAATACAAAAAAAGTCCCGCAAGCATCATACTTGCAGGACCATTGTCTGCGTAGCGGGGCTGAGACTTGAACTCAGGACCTCATGATTATGAATCATGCGCTCTAACCAGCTGAGCTATCCCGCCATCGGCTTATTTCTAACTGCCATCACGAGAGTTCTTCCCGAGATTGCGGGTGCAAAGATAGGGCGTTTGCCGTAATCTCCAAAACTTTGTCGACTAATTTTTAAGGCTGACCATAGAAATTGGCTCTGCCGTCTGGCGAAGCTGTTTTTACAACCCACCTTATAATAAAAGTTGCGCGAACTGTTGCATATATGAATATTCTCCATATCTTAGCGACGGAAAAGAAAAAGACAGTCCGTAGAGCTATGAGACGCGTGAAATTTGTGCTGGAATACCTGCTGAACACTACATCCGATGACATCCTCTGGGAATTCATCGGCACGGCTGCCGGACTGGAGTCGTGGTTTGCAGATAAGGTTGTCATCGACGGACGTGAGGTTACTTTCCAATGGGAGGGTGATGAACCGCGCAAAGCCAGGATAACAAGCCAAAGACCCTATCAGAACATCACGTTCAAGTGGCTCGACAGTCCCGACGCACATGAATTCTTTGAGCTGAAGATGATTGCAG
Organism: uncultured Bacteroidaceae bacterium; assembly: GCA_964465765.1. GTDB lineage: Bacteria > Bacteroidota > Bacteroidia > Bacteroidales > Bacteroidaceae > Bacteroides. Next base: position 33,103 of record CAYXLA010000001.1, read on the forward strand.
GTGACTTGACGCCGGAGTATATCCTTCAGGTCATTGACTTTGCCAATGAGGACGAGGTGGACGATATGAAGGAACTGTGGGATACGCAGATAGAGACGCTGCGTCGAACGGCTGGCTTCTGACGGATACACACGACATCTGCTCCCTTATGCAACACTCCCACGTGCGGTCGGTCTATTGCGTTTTGCACGGTCATGGGATTTGCACTATCTTTGCAAGCTGGAGCAAAACGGATTCTGAGTGAGAGATGCTGCACATTAAGAAATTAGACATATTCATACTGAAGAGCTTCTGCCTGCTGTTTGTCGGCACGTTCCTCATCTGTCTGTTCATCTTCATGATGCAGTTCTTGTGGAAGTACGTCGACGACATGGTAGGCAAAGGACTTGACGTGACCGTTCTGGCACAGTTCTTCTTCTATGCATCGCTCACGCTGGTCCCTGCCTCTCTGCCCTTGGCAGTGTTGCTGGCATCGCTGATTACCTTCGGCAACTTCGGCGAACGCTATGAACTGTTGGCGATGAAGGCAGCGGGTATCTCGTTGCTTCAGATCATGAGACCGCTGATAGTGTTCATCAGCATCATCTGTTGTGTGTCCTTCTTCTTCCAGAACTACATCGGTCCCAAGGCACAGACAAAGCTATGGACGCTGGTCATATCCATGAAGCAGAAGTCACCGGAACTGGACATCCCCGAGCGTGCATTCTACGACCAGATAGAAGGCTACAACCTGTATGTCGAGAGTAAGGACCGCAACACGGGAATGCTCTACAACGTGATGATCTACAACTTCGCCAATGGATTTGAGAATGCACAGATAATACGTGCCGACTCTGGGCGCATGGAGATGACTGCCGACAAGCAACATCTCTATCTGCATCTATACCATGGCGAACAGTTTGAGAACCTGCAGCAACAGAATGTGGCACAGCGCAATGTGCCTTATCGCCGTGAGTCGTTCGACGAGAAGAACGCTATAATAGAGTTCAATGCCAACTTCAACATCATCGACGAGGGCTTCATGACGAGCCAGTCGAATAGTAAGGACATGTCGATGCTCGAGGCAAGTATCGACTCAATGCGCCAACAGGTCGACAGCATGGGACAATATAACTACAAGTCAGCTGTCAGCAACACCTATCGTGTACTGACACGTCTTGCCGATGTAGATACACTGAAGCTTGCAAGTGCAGCTACTAACGGTGGATACAACATCGACAGTGTGTTGGCACGTGCGCCGCTGTCGGACAAGCAGACCTACTACAACGAAGCCTTGAACAATGCCACATCGGTGCAGTCGGACTGGAGCTTCCGTGGCACAAACATCAATCAGACTATGACGAGTCTGCGCCGACATCAGACGGCATGGCACGAGAAGATAACGCTCTCATTGGCTTGCCTCATATTCTTCTTTATAGGTGCACCGTTGGGAGGCATCATAAGGAAGGGTGGACTTGGTATGCCTGTCGTGGTGTCGGTCATCATCTTCATCTTCTACTACATTGTCAACAACACAGGCTACAAGATGGCACGCGATGGCAAGTGGCCAATAATGGCTGGCATGTGGCTGAGTACTGCAGTGCTGGCTCCACTCGGTGCATTCCTGACGTATAAGTCGAACAACGACTCCGTGGTGCTTAACTTGGATACCTATGTAGGATGGATAAAACGCATGCTTGGTATACGTACGAAGCGGCATTTCACGAGGAAGGATGTCATCATACGCGACATAGACTACCGCCTGCTGCCTGATAAGTTGCGCCAGCTGTCGGCTAACCTGGAGGACTATTCTCGTCAGTGCAAGCTCAGAAGAGCACCCAATTACCTGACGCTATGGACCAATGCTGCCGGTGATGAACGCTTTGCAGCCCTGTGTGCAGAGATGGAAGAGCTGATAGAGGAGATGTCGAACTCACGCTCGTTGCATCTGCTCAATGTGCTTGAGAAGTATCCTGTCATGGCAGACTTGGCATGCCGTCGTCCTTTTGTACGTACATGGCCCAACGTGGTGTGTGCTGTGGTGCTGCCTGTCGGACTGTTCTTCTACATCAGAATATGGGTGTTCAGAACCCGACTGGACAGAGACATAAAGGAAATTGCAAATATCAATAGCGAGGCAATAGAGATAATCAACAGACTCTTGGAAGAGGAAACATAAATAAGGTTGTGAGATGAAGGACATAAGACTTGATACAATCGAAGAGGCCATTGAGGAAATCAAGGCCGGAAATTTTGTCGTTGTCGTTGACGACGAAGACCGTGAGAACGAAGGCGACCTGATTATTGCTGCAGAGAAGATTACACCCGAGAAGGTCAACTTCATGCTGAAGCATGCACGTGGTGTGCTGTGTGCACCAATCACCATTTCACGGTGTGAGGAGTTGCAACTGCCACATCAGGTGATGGACAATACATCTCTGTTGGGCACGCCATTCACCATTACCATCGACAAACTGGAGGGTTGCACCACGGGTGTATCTGCCAGCGACCGCGCTGCTACCATCAAGGCATTGGCAGATCCAACCTCTACATCGGAGACTTTTGGTCGTCCTGGACATGTCAATCCATTGTATGCACAAGACAAAGGCGTGCTGCGCCGTGCCGGACATACCGAAGCGGCTGTAGATTTGGCACGTCTTGCCGGAATGTATCCTGCAGGTGCACTCATGGAGATAATGAACGAAGATGGCACAATGGCACGTCTGCCCGAGCTGCGCAAATTCTCCGACGAATACGGACTGAAGCTCATCAGTATCCACGACCTTATAGCCTATAGACTTAAAGAAGAGTCGATGGTGGAACGTGGTGTGGAGGTGCATCTGCCGACAGAGTATGGCGACTTCCAACTCATTCCGTTCAAGCAGAAGAGCAATGGACTGGAACACATGGCACTGTTTAAAGGCTCATGGAAACCGGAAGAACCCATACTGGTGCGCGTCCATTCGTCTTGTGCCACTGGCGACATCTTCGGCTCCATGCGTTGCGACTGTGGTGAACAGTTGCACAAAGCCATGCAGATGATCGATGCAGCCGGCAAGGGCGTAGTGGTATATCTCAATCAGGAAGGACGTGGCATCGGTCTGATGGATAAGATACGTGCCTACAAATTGCAGGAACAGGGCATGGACACTGTCGATGCAAACATCTGTCTTGGCCATTTGGCCGATGAGCGCGACTATGGTGTAGGTGCACAGATACTGCGTGAATTGGGCGTACACAAGATGAGGCTGATGACAAACAATCCTGTCAAGCGTGTCGGCCTTGAGGCTTATGGGCTTGAGATTACCGAGAATGTGCCTATAGAGGTTACGCCTAATCCCTACAACGAAGTCTATCTGCGGACCAAGAAGGACCGTATGGGACACAATTTGCATTTTAACAACAAGAAATAAACAAGAAAAACGGGAGTTCAAAGCATTATGAATCAGTTATCCGATCGTTTGAACAGTCTGTCGACTTCTGCCACACTGGCGATGTCGCAAAAGAGCTCTGAGCTTAAGGCACAGGGCGTTGACGTGATAAATCTTAGTGTCGGCGAGCCTGACTTCAACACACCAGACCTGATTAAGGAGGCTGCTAAGAAGGCCGTCGATGACAATTATTCGCACTACTCTCCAGTACCTGGATATCCGTCGCTGCGTGCAGCTGTGGCTGCGAAGCTGAAGAATGAGAACGGTCTTGACTTTGCACCGTCGCAGATATGCGTCTCTAATGGTGCTAAGCAGGCTGTCTGCAACACTGTGCTTGCGCTGGTAAACCCTGGTGATGAGGTAATCGTACCCGCGCCCTATTGGGTCAGCTATACGGAAATGGCAAAGCTCGCAGGCGGCGTTCCTGTCATTGTCTTTGCAGGTATCGGACAGAATTTCAAGATTACAGGCGAACAGCTCGAAGCTGCAATCACACCTAAGAGCAAACTCTTGATTCTGTGCTCGCCGTCAAACCCTACAGGTGCAGTCTATAGCAAGAGCGAACTTAAGGCTTTGGCAGATGTCATAGCACGCCATCCGCAGCTGTACGTTATATCCGATGAAATCTACGAACACATCAATTATGTAGGCAAGCACGAGAGCATTGCCCAGTTCGAAGAGATAAGAGATAGGGTCATCATCATCAATGGTGTGTCGAAGGCTTATGCCATGACAGGCTGGCGCATTGGTTATGCTGCAGGTCCGGAGTGGATCATCAAGGGCTTGAACAAACTTCAGGGACAGTACACATCAGGTCCATGCTCGGTGTCGCAGAAGGCAGCTGAGGCAGCATATGTAGGCAGTCAGCAGCCTGTAGAGGACATGCGACTCATGTTCGAACGTCGCCGTGACCTGATAGTGAAGTTGGCTAAGGAGATTCCAGGACTGGAAGTCAACGTGCCCGAAGGTGCATTCTATCTGTTCCCCAAGTGCAGCTCGTTCTTCGGCAAGTCGGCTGGCAACAGGACCATCGACAATGCCGATGACCTGGCAATGTATCTTCTTGAGGTTGGTCATGTGGCTTGCGTCAGCGGCAATGCCTTCGGCGATCCCGACTGCTTCCGCATGAGTTATGCCACAAGCGACGCCAACATCGTCGAGGCAATGAAGAGAATCAAGGATGCACTTGCTGCGTTGAAGTAAGCGTACACCACTATTATAATAAGGTAGACACTACACCTTATTTATATATAAGGAAAGAGCCTGACCTCGTTGAGGGGTCAGGCTCTTTTTCAATAGTGTCCGTTTGGCAATATAGCTCAGCAGACACTTGTGTTGTTGCGGTCTGTGCCGTTAGGGCAGGCTAATAGCCTCCTGCGGACAAACACTTGCACATGTTCCGCACTCAGTGCACATGTCGGGGTTGATAGAATACTTTGTATCGCCCTCTGATATTGCTCCAACCGGGCACTCGTCAATGCAAGTTCCGCAAGTCACACAGTCGTCTCCAATTACGTAAGCCATTGTTTCTTCAGATTTAAATTAGTTAATCATTTTGGATTGTTGACGACAAATGTAGCCGTTTTGCCGATTGGTTGTTCACGAGTCAGCGTTGTTTGTTCACAATTTATAAGTCGTCTAAATAGCAATCAACTCAGGTCGAGATTGAGATCTTTCTTGAATTTTAGAAGCAACGTATTCTTCTCTGCCATCTTCTTAAACTGCTCAGCACGGCTCAGTGCCTGACCACTTTGTTCTGTTGCAGCTATGATGATGTTGATTGTCAAGTCCTTGTTCTTGAGACATTCCTGCATGAATGTCTGCATTGCTGGACGCATGGCATTAAACTCTTTCGATGCCAGCTCGTTGTCGACAGTGATAGTCACTGTACTGCCGTTAAGCGTCGGTTGCATGGTCTGCATGCGTCTTGCCAGTGCCACTTGCTCCTGTGGCAATGATGCGGCATATTCCAGCCAGCTCCTCCTTATGCCGTCGGCTGTCAGCGGCTGATTGACAAACGTCTCTTCTCTCTTCTGCTCTGTTGCAGGTGCAGGCGCGCCAACAGTTGCCTGTTGTGGGGCTGTGCCTTTCGAGCGTGCACTCAACTCTCTTGAGCTGATGACCTTAACGGTAGGCGCTGCAACCTTCCTATTGCCGAATGGCGTCGGTGCATCATGCACTTGTGCCGGCTTGACCTCTGCGGCAGGTGCGGTTGCCTTATATGACTGAGGCTCTACTTTGGCAGTAGTTACATTTTGTTCCTTTACAGGGACTGTGTCTGGCTCTTTCGCCGGAGCCGTATTGCGTTGAATAGGCTTCAGCTGTTCCTGTGCAGGAGTATCAGCTTGCGGTGTTAAGTTTTTTTTTTCTGGATAGTCTGCCTGTGCCAACTGTATCAGTGTACACTCCACAAGGAACCGCTTGTTGCGGCTGTTCTTATAGCTCAGACCGCAGTCACAGCATATCTTCATAGCCTTATACAGGAAACCCGTAGGGCAATGTTGTGCCTGCTCCACATATCTGTCGCGTATTCCTGCACTGACTTCCAGCAGCTGTACAGTCTTGCTATCCTTGCTGACGAGCAGGTCGCGCAGGTGCGAGCCATAGCCATTGATGAAGTTGCCTGCATCGAAGCCTTTGTTCATCACCTCGTTGAGCAGCAACAGACTGTCGGTCACATCCTCCTGCAACAGGTAGTCGGTCAGACGGAAGTAGTACTCATAGTCCAGTACGTTGAGGTTCTCGATGACGCTCTTATACGTTATGTTGCCACGACAGAAGCTCACTGTCTGGTCGAATATCGACAATGCATCGCGCATTCCGCCGTCGGCTTTCTGCGCAATCACATTCAGCGCTTCGGGTTCATACGTCACGCCTTCGTTGTCTGCCACTTCGCTCAAGTGCCGCGTGATGTCTTCCACACCGATGCGGCTGAAGTCATATATCTGGCAACGTGACAATATGGTCGGCAGAATCTTCTGCTTCTCTGTCGTCGCGAGGATGAATATGGCATGACGTGGAGGCTCTTCCAAAGTCTTGAGGAAAGCATTGAATGCTGCCGACGACAGCATGTGCACCTCGTCGATGATATACACTTTATACTTGCCAATCTGAGGCGGAATCCTCACCTGGTCAACAAGCTGTCGGATGTCATCTACAGAATTGTTTGATGCCGCATCAAGCTCATGGATGTTGAGCGAACGTCCTTCGTTGAATGCCCGACACGACTCACACTCGTCGCATGCCGAACCGTCGGGCAACGGGTTTAGACAGTTTATGGTCTTTGCAAAGATGCGTGCACACGTCGTCTTTCCCACTCCTCTCGGGCCACAGAACAGATATGCCTGTGCCAACTTGCCTGTGGCGATGGCGTTCTTTAGTGTGGTCGTCAACGAACCCTGTCCGATGACCGAGCTGAAATTGGTAGGGCGATATTTCCTGGCTGATACTATGTAGTCTTCCATGTGCGTCTTTGTTGTCTTGCTCTTGAGCCTGCTTGCTGTCGGGCTTCTTGTGTCTACAAAGATAGAGAGATTTTGTTGAACGGGGAAATTCTTACAATCCTTTTGACGCGTTTGGCAGATGGAATAAAATTGTTATTTTTGTCGTCGTTTTTACACTGAAGACCTGAAATAGCTATGTTGATAACCCTCTCCATCCTTTTGCTGTCGGCTGTCGGCTTCATGCTTGGCAGGCTGCGCTCCGACATTGTAGCCCTCTGCGCGCTTGTAGCCCTTCTCGTATTTCAGATTCTTACGCCTGCCGAGGCGTTGTCTGGCTTCTCCAATAACGTCGTCATCATGATGATTGGACTGTTTGTAGTGGGTGGAGCCATATTCCAGACGGGTCTGGCGAAGATGATAAGCTCGCGCATCCTGAAGCTTGCCGGCAAGAGTGAGCTGCGCTTGTTCCTTCTGGTGATGCTTGTCACCTCTTGCATCGGTGCTTTTGTCAGCAACACGGGCACGGTAGCCCTGATGCTCCCCATCGTTGTCAGCTTGGCTGCCAGCGCCAAGATGAACGCCAGCCGACTGTTGATGCCGCTTGCCTTTGCCAGTAGCATGGGTGGCATGATGACGCTCATCGGTACGCCGCCTAACCTTGTCATACAGGATGCTCTCTTGTCGGGCGGTTATCAAGGACTTTCATTCTTCTCGTTCCTGCCTGTAGGTTGCGTCTGCGTACTGGTGGGAACGCTGGTTCTTCTGCCTCTCAGCAAGTGGTTTCTCTCGAAGCGGGGCAATGACAATGATAAGGACGGACACTCTTCGAAGTCACTGAAGGAGCTCGTAGCCGAATATGGCATATCGACCAGCCTGTTCCGACTGAAGGTCGTACAGTCGTCATCGCTAAAGGGAAGGAGCATTGTCGACCTTGATGTGCGCCGCAAGTACGGTCTTGACATCTTGGAAGTGCGTCGTAGCGATTCTCCCCAATACCGTCTGCTGATGTCGGCAGGCAAGCAACTGACTGACTTCAGCACCAAGCTGCAGGCAGACGACATACTCTACGTTCGCGGCGAAGCAGAGAGCACAAGGCAGTTCTGTGCAGACTATCAGCTCGAGATGCTCGACAGTCAGAACTCCGCCTCTGCAGGCGAAGGCGACAAGAAGCTCGAATTCTACGACATAGGCATTGCTGAGATTGTGCTGATGCCGTCGTCTAAACTCATCAGGCAGACCGTCAAGGACACAGGGTTCCGTAGTAAGTACAGCGTGAACATACTGGGCATACGCCGCAAGAACGAATACATCCTCAGCGACCTGCGCGACGAGAAGATGCATGCCGGTGATGTGCTGCTGGTGCAAGGTTCATGGGCTGACATCGCCCGACTGAGCAGTGAGGACACCGAATGGATTGTACTTGGACAGCCCCTTGAGGAAGCTGCCAAGGTTACGCTCGACCACAAGGCTCCTCTGGCAGCCATCATAATGCTGCTGATGATATGCATGATGGTGTTCGACTTCATACCTGTGGCTCCTGTCACGGCGGTGATGATTGCCGGACTGCTGATGGTGTTGACCGGCTGCTTCCGCAATGTTGAGGCTGCCTACAAGACCATAAACTGGGAGAGCATAGTGCTTATCGCCGCCATGATGCCAATGTCGATGGCACTCGAGAAGACTGGAGCTTCGGAGTTCCTGTCCAATTCGCTGGTGAGTGGACTGGGCTCCTACGGACCGTTGATGCTGATGACCGGCATCTACTTCACCACTTCGCTGATGACCATGTTCATCAGCAATACTGCGACAGCTGTCCTCATGGCGCCCATAGCCATGAGCAGTGCCGTGCAGTTAGGACTTGACCCCACGCCATTCCTGCTTGCTGTGGCTGTGGCAGCCAGCATGTGCTTCGCCTCACCATTCTCTACGCCGCCAAATGCACTGGTCATGCCTGCCGGACAATACACCTTCATGGACTACGTCAAGGTGGGTCTGCCGCTGCAGATAATAATGGGTATCGTCATGGTGCTGGTCCTGCCGCTGATATTCCCGTTTTAGGTAGAACGTGGCATAACGCTCAAGGCATAAAGGCATAAGGCTCTAAGTGCGAAAAGATATAAGTCAAAACACTTGCAAAGAGCCCTTTGCTGCACTATATTTGCATATCCTTCAGCGCGTTAGCAATCGTTTGACTTCCCTCAAGAAGATATCTGATATCCTCATACCAAAGCTTGCAATTATCATACCAAGCCTTGCAATATTCGTACCAAGCTTTGGTATGTAAATTGCAAGGCTTGGTATGAGCAAC
>CAYXLA010000002.1:0-33108 GCA_964465765.1 uncultured Bacteroidaceae bacterium
CTGTTGTCGTGCAGGGCTGACTGGCAAGTGCAATGTTACGAATTATTATTGACATGGCCATCGGCTGTAGTGCGGAATCCTTACTGTTTTTCCCGGTCCTTTGCAAATTTGTTCAAAAGCGTTCAATAACTGTTCAATAACCGTTCTAAAACCAGACTAAAAGCCCCCGTTTTCGTTCAAAAACTTTCTATTTTTAACGAAACCGTTCTAAAAAACAGTGTTTGCCCCGTGAGGCACCCTAACGATGGGCATTCTTAGGGTCTAAGGATGGGCATTCTATGCACCTAAGGATGCCCATTCAAAGGACCATAGAATGGGCATCCTTGGACCCCAACGATGGGCATTCATAGAAAGCCTTTGTCGGGTAATGTAGGGTAGTGACATCAAGATGGCCGACTCTGCCAAAAAAGTAAGTACTACTGACTCGGCAAAGTAAGATATACTAACTTGGTCAAGTAAGTACTACTAACTTTGCCAAGTAAGATATACTGGCTTTTTTGGGCAGCCGACGTGAAGCGGAATAGGAATAATCCTATTAACTTTGCGGTACATGAAACATGAACCATAAAACATGAACTGCAAGCAGTGCCCACGTATATGAAAAAGATGAAACTTGACAACCCATTCGTTGTGACCGGCTACTTTGGTCCTGAATACTTTTGCGACCGTGAGAGTGAGACTGAAGAACTTGTCTCGGCGATGAAGAATGGATGGAATGTCACACTCATATCTCCCCGAAGGCTTGGCAAGACTGGTCTCATCAAGCATGCTTTCAACCGTCTCGAGGGCTCATCGGACGTCAAATGCTTTTATGTAGACATATACTCGACCAAGAATCTTTCCGATTTGGTGCAAGCTCTTGCTCATGCCATTGTCGGCAAACTGGATTCTCAGTTGGAGAAGGCTGTGAAGGAAGTCAATAGTGTCTTTGCTGCGTTTCGTCCGACCATGACCCTCGATGCTCATACTGGCCAGCCAACATTCTCTTTCGACATCTCTCCGCAACAGGCGCAGTTGTCTTTGGAGTCCATCTTTAAGTATATAGGCAGCTATAACGGGAAATGCGTTGTCGCCATTGACGAGTTCCAGCAGGTCGCTGAATACCCTGAAGGTGGAACAGAAGGGCTCATACGTTCCTATGTGCAGTTCATGCCGCATGCACGTTTTGTCTTTGCCGGCAGTAAGCAACACATGATGGAGGAGATGTTTCTTTCGGCTACCCATCCGTTCTATCGCAGTACGCACATAATGAACCTGCGCGAGATAAACGAGGACAAGTATCGTGACTTCGCTAACAGGTTCTTCGCGGAACAAGGAAGAGAGATTGCTGCAGATGACTTCCACTACTTGTACGCGGCTATCGACGGACAGACCTTCTATGTGCAGGCCATCTTGAACAAGATATATTCGCATCCACGACAAGGGATAGACAAGGACTTCATACTGCAGTGCACATCTGAGGCTGTGGACGAACAGATTGCTGCTTTCCAATATATATATAATTTGCTGACCGAGAATCAGGCGGCGCTTCTGCATGCCATAGCGTGCGAACATGCAGTGAAGGAACCACTGGGTAGGGAATTCAGTCAGAGATACCGTCTGCCGGCAAAGAGCAGTCTGAGGCTTGCACTCGACTATCTTGTCAAGAACCAGATGGTGTATCGGGACATACAGCGTGGCTACGTCGTTTACGACAGGTTCATGGGTATGTGGCTTGCATCTCTATGATGGTATAAGTGCGAATATCCGGCAAAGACGCCTATAAACAGCAATGGTCTGCAATGATGCAGACCATTACTATTATAGAGGTGTTCCGCTGAGGAACTATTCTACTTAATCTCCGACGTCCACTGCTGTATTTCGTCGTTGCTGGTGCTTGTGCGCAGGCGCTTGCCTGTCTGCCACTGAATGTTAGGGTATGACTTCTTGAGGTCGGAAACGGAGTTCTCAATGCCGCTACCGCCCGATGTGGCAAATGGTACCACCTTCTTTCCGCTGAGGTCGTTGTTGTCGAGGAACGTCTTGATGAGCTGCGGTGCAAGGTTCCACCAGATGGGGTAGCCCAGATAGATGACGTCGTAGTCGGCAAGATTGCTTATCGTGGTCTTCAGTGCCGGACGTATCGACGGGTCGTTGTGCTCCTTGTTGCAACGGCTGTTGCTGTCATTCCAGTCAAGGTCTGCGCTGGTATAAGCCTGCTCGGGCTCCAACCTCACAAGGTCAGCATTGAGCAACGATGCCAACTTCTCTGCAACACTCTTCGTTGTACCTGAGAAGGAGACGTAGGTGACGAGTGTCTTCTGTGCCTGAACATTTGTGGGTGCCGGTTCTGTGGCTTTTGCTGTCTGCTGTCCGCACGAACACATTGCCGCAGCAATGAGCGACAGCACTAATGTCTTGAGATTCTTCATGTCTGTATCCTTTCGTTTTTGGTTTGTGTGATGATTCTTGCTCTACAAAAATAGCCGCACTACCTATTACGGCATGCGGCTATTGTGATGAAAGGGAAAAATCGTGCGTCGAAAGCGAAACGGCGCTATAGCTCTTCGGCAATATCGCTGAGGCTCTTGCGCTTCTTCTCTGGCTGTGGACAGTCGGCTGCTACATGTCCCACGGGAATAAGTGCCACCGCCTCATAGCCATCGACAGGGAACAGCCGCTTCACTGCTTCTACATCGAAGTTGCATACCCAACATGTTCCCAACCCACGGTCGGCAGCAGCGAGCACAAGATGCTCCACGGCTATGCCGAGGTCTATGTCTCCGTGCGGCTTACCGTCTGAAGGACGTACCCACTGTGTACTGACATCCTTCAGTGCGATGACATACATAGGTGCACTGGCAAACCACTGGCGCTCGTAACACTGGCGTATCTTCTGCTTTGCCTCGTCTGATGTCACGATGAGAAACTTCCATGGTTGATAGTTCACTGCCGATGGTGCCAGACGCACACACTCCATGATGTATTCCATGTCTGCCTTGCTGACCGGTTCGTTTGTGTACTTGCGTGCCGAGAACCGTCTCGTTGCCAAATCCTTAAAGTCCATAAGTCTGTAGTTTACTCCTTATTATATAATAGGTGGGCCCTAAAATAAGAAACCCACCTATAGCTGTTTAACCATTCCTTGCCGACTATTCCCATTGATGTGTCTCCTTGTGGAATCACGCTGCAAGGAAATACTGGTGTCCGTTCTCCTCAAGCATGTAGATTCTGTTCTCCTTTGCCAGCCACCCTATGGCGTATGCCAGCTCAGTGGCTTGCAGCTCAAGTCGTGTTATCAGGTCGATGAATGTCATCCGCTGTGCGGCCTTCTTCAGCGTACTCCAAACAAGTCGTGCATTCTTGGCTATCTTCTCGGTATTCATAAGTCCATTCCTCCTCTTCTTGTCGATTGTGTTCTTCAGTGCAAGACCATTCGTTGTGAATAGTTTTACGGTTTAAATGTAATACGATTTTAATCAACGTGCAAGCAAACGACCGACTATTTTGCTGTATCTGAAGAATGTTTAACTTTTGCGGACATACACGACACTTATTTAAACACTTGCTTCATAATATTTAAGACACCGTGTCACTCTCATGTCCTTCATGAATGTACCTCTCCGAGGCACAGTAGGGGGATGTACTTTACCCCAGACTGCAGTCGCTGCGCTCCCTTAGTCTGGGGTTAGGCATAATTGTGTCTCTCCGAGACACCACGGCAGGATGCTTACTCCTTGTAGAAGAGCAATATCGGCAAGGATTCCACACATATAGGATATGTTGCGACTCAGTAGAAAATAGGTGGGGATAAACGAATATGGCAGATAGGTATATGCAGCCACAATACTATGTGTTCATGTATTTCCATGTCCTTCATGAATGTACCTCTCCGAGGCACAGTAGGGGGGATGTACTTTACCCCAGACTGCAGTCGCTGCGCTCCCTTAGTCTGGGGTTAGGCATAATTGTGTCTCTCCGAGACACCACGGCAGGACATGAACGTGAAGCGTTAAGCGTGTTGCGTGAAGCGTGATATGGTTTGAGAAGTGGAAGCCTCACCTATATCCTCCCCTAAAGGGAAGGACTTAAATACCCCCTTTCCCTTCAGGGAAGGGTCGGGGATAGGCTTTATGTTATTGAGAGGACGTGCAGCCTCGGAGAGGCTGAATTATGCATAACCCCAGCCTAAGCGTAGCGCAGACTGGGGTAAGCACGGATGCAATTTATTGTGCCTCGAAGAGGTACTTACATATAGGACTGGGGAATATCAACACGGTCGTTCTACCGTGCCTTCCCGTCAGCACTTAGAACTTATAGTACAGGCTGGCGAGCACGTTGCGTCCACGCAGCTTGTAGCTGAGGTGTGTCGACGTCAGGTCGTCGCTCGAGATGCCTGTATAGGTATAGTCGCGCTGGTTCAGCAGATTGGTGACGTAGACAATAGCCTGCAGACTCTTCGTGATCTGATACTCCACCTTGGCATCGGCAAGGAACAAGTCTTGCGACTTCATGCCCGAACCGTCGGCATGATAGTGCTTGCCATACAGACTGAAGTTGAGCTTGTCGGTCGGGTTGAGCAACACCTCGAGGTTGTGGTTATAGCGGTTGGACTTATACTTGGTGTCTGCCACCTTCATCCATGTGGTGTAGGTCTCCAGCTCATACTCCACCTTCATCCACGATGTCAGACGGCCGTTGATGGAAGGCTTAACCGACAACGCCTTGGTGTTGTACTTCACGTTGGCATTGTTGCGTATCATCTCCATGTCGGTATTGGTCACTCCGACCCACAGTCCGACATTACCCTTCAGTGCGCTGATGCCCTTTGTGGCAGATACATGTCCGTAGGTGTACTTGGTCTTTGAGTCCTGCGGAGTGGTGCCACGCAGCACGAAGTCGCCTACAAAGCGGTCGGTGGTGCGGTATTTGGACTTGCCGTCGCTGTAGCCCACCTGTCCGCCGACGAACAGTGATGCACTTGGCAGCTTGTAGTCGTAGCCCAACTCGATGGTGCTCGTATTGTCGAGGTCGTAGTTCAGCGCACCGTAACGGATGTAGCGGTAGTTTGTCAGGATGTTGCCAGTGTAGAAGTTGCCTGCATTAACCTGGTCGTACTCCTTGTTGCCTTCCAGTCGCATGGAGAAGTTGTCGCTGAACTTATACTTCAGACTGAAGGTAGGTTCGAAGTTAGTGATGTTCTTGCTCGACTTCTCGCCAGTCATCCACTCCTTGAAGTTATAGTGGTAGTACTTCACAGGCATGCCTATCATCATCTGGAAGCGGTCGCTGACGAAGTTGGCTGTTGGCTGCACGAAGCCCTCAAGGAAGGTGAAGCGCGAGTCATTGTCGGTCGTGCGGAAGTCGGGCTCTTCTGGCACACTGACACCTGTCAGCTCTGTGTTGAGCGAACGGCTCAGTGCATCGAAGCCACCAATGAGCGACACCGTCCATTTGTTCTTGGTGTAGCCAAACGACACCTTAGTGTCCGAGAAGAAAGCATGCGAGCTGATGTCCTGATGCTGTGCGTTGCCTTCGCGTGCAATGTTTATCTTCTGCGGTATGGCAGAGAACTGGTTCTGCGAGAACACCGTCAGGTTCCAGTTGCCGATAGGCATGAGGAAGCGGAAGTCATCCTTCGCGGTTATGGATGTCAGCTTGCCTGCCTGATTGTTAGGGTAGGTGCCCGTCAGGTTCATGTCGATGTCCTGCCAGCTGCCGTTGGCATAGATATGGTTCACGAGATAGTACTTGTCGTTGTTCGATATCAGCGCGATGTTGGTCTTTGCCTGATGGTTGCGGCGCGATGCATACTCGTTGGTGATGTCGTTGACAGCCGATCCGTCCTGCATGAAGTAACTGGTCGTTGTAGTGCTCTCGGTGTGATATTTGTCGAACAGATACGACAGCTGTGTGTAGAGCTGGTACTTGTTGCCCAGCTTGAACGTGTTCACGGTGTTGAACATGAAGCTGTCGTTGAAGCGTGTACGCTTCGTATTGATGTCGGTTGTTGTTGGGTCGATGCTGATGTAGTCCGACAGCGAGAAGTAGTTCACCTCAATGCCAATGTCGTTTGTTTGGAACGATGAGATGGAACCACTCAGGTCCTCACCTGTGTTGTTGGCCTTGACATTAAACATATTCGTTCCCTTGTCGCTCAGGCGAATGGCATAGAGGTCGCCATCGTAGGTGAAGGGGCTTGCTCCGATGCCACCTCTTGCCGTACCGCTCCACTTCGAACCATCCGACTTCAGAATGATGTTCATGGCTACGCTTGCGCTGTACTGCTTGCCGCGAAGCACCTCTACAGGTTGGAAGTTCTCGATGAACTCCACCTTCTCCACCTCTTCGGGCTTGATGCCTGCCACTACCTTGAAGCTGCTCCAGGTGTCAGAGCCGTTGACGTAGATCTTGTCTATCGACATCTGGTTGTAGGTCAGGCCGTAGTCGTCGGAATCTATTCCCGGCATCTTGCCGAGTACGTCTTCGAGTGTCTTGTCGCGTACGTCGGTGAAGCTGGCGACGTCTATCGCTACCGTGTGTCCCAGTTCTCCTTCGTAGGTTGTAACCATGTCTTGTGCCTGCACGTTGGCTGTCGCCATTGCCATCAGTGCAAATAGTGCCAGGCTGAGATGTTTCCGTCTATTCATAACAGAATGAGTTTTTATAATAGGTTAGATTTTAAGCATACATTATAACAAAGGTAAGTAAACCTCATAACAAAGGTACGAAAACCTCATGAGCAAATGTAGAACTTTGTTGGTAAAGGTACCGATAACCGACCATGAAGCCGAAGTTGCCGTGCTAAACGGCATAAACTTGCACTTTATGACGAAACTTCATGCTTTAAGGCGAACACCCCTGTCGGTGCAAGGACTGTCACCGCGTGCACCTTGAAACAAAAAAAGAAGAGCGCTACGCTTCACGTGCTGAGAAATTCCTACCTTTGCAGAAATTTAATCCCATAGACAACATCATTTAATTTTAAGAAATGAGTCAACAAGCACCATTCATGGTTTTCTCAGGCACGAACTCACGATATCTTGCCGAGAAGATCTGCGCTCATCTTAACTGTCCGCTCGGCAACATGAACATAGCTCACTTTGCCGACGGTGAGTTTGCAGTGTCCTACGAAGAGTCCATCCGTGGCTCTGTGGTATTCTTAGTGCAGTCCACCTTCCCCAACTCCGACAACCTCATGGAGCTGCTGCTTATGGTCGATGCAGCAAAGCGTGCATCGGCAAAGAGCATTGTGGCTGTAATACCTTACTTTGGCTGGGCACGTCAGGACCGCAAGGACAAGCCACGTGTGTCCATAGGAGCCAAGCTCGTTGCCGACCTGCTGTCGGTTGCCGGCATTGACCGCCTCATAACCATGGACTTGCATGCCGACCAGATTCAGGGCTTCTTCGACATCCCTGTCGATCACCTCTATGCTTCGTCGGTATTCCTGCCCTACATCCAGAGCCTCAACATGGACCAGCTCGTTATTGCAACACCCGATGTCGGCGGTTCTAAGCGTGCAAGCAACTACTCCAAGTACCTGCATGTGCCATTGGTGCTCTGCAACAAGACACGCGAGAAGGCCAACGTCGTTGCATCTATGCAGATCATCGGTGACGTTAAGGACAAGGATGTGATACTTATAGACGATATCGTCGACACTGCCGGCACCATTACCACAGCAGCCAACCTGATGATGGAGAACGGTGCACGCTCGGTACGTGCCATAGCCAGCCACGGTGTGATGTCCGACCCTGCTTCGTTCCGCATACAGGAGTCACAGCTGCAGGAGATGGTCTTCACCGACAGCATCCCTTACACCAAGAAGTGCGCTAAGGTGAAGCAGCTGAGCATCGCAGGCATCTTTGCCGAGACAATACGCCGCGTGATGAACAACGAATCCATCAGCTCGCAGTACCTCGTCTAAGCAATAGACAACACACTACAAAGATAACAGGGGCTTGCTCTTACGAGGGCAGGCCCTTTTTGCGTGAAGCGTGATGCGTGTTGCGTTTCAGTGAAACGTACGAACCTTTCAGCCAAAACGTACGAACCTTTCAGTCAAAACGTACGAACCTTTCAGCCAAAACGTACGAACCTTTCGGTCGAGACGTATATATAAGAAATGGCAATAGATAACGTTTGCGATGGCACTTTCTTATATAAGACTTTGCCATTTCTTATATAAGACTTCCGGGGGAGGGGTTCTGCTGCCACTACTCCTTAAAAGGCTGCTTTCAGGGACATTAATGTCTGGGGGCTTAGACATTAATGTCTCGGGCCATCACGATTAATGTCTCGGGCCTTAGACATTAATGTCCTTTTCCGCCGTCGTTACACCTTATTATATATATGGTGTGCGCAGCCGTAAAATAATAATAAAGCATTGTTTGCGGGTGTAGCAAAAAAGCCCTACTTTTGCAACTCGGAGTGAAGGTTCACCATGTGCATCAGCCACTACGAAACAGCACATGTGTGGGTTTCGCGTCCACGTACCATCGAGACTAAAAAGTTATATCATAAGGAGATGAGAAAAGTAACCCTTATTCTTGACAACGGAACCCGGTTTCAGGGTTGGTCGTTCGGATATGAAAAGCCTGTAGTCGGTGAGGTCGTGTTCAATACGGCTATGGCTGGCTATCCAGAGAGCTTGACAGACCCGTCGTATGCAGGACAGCTCATGACGCTTACCTATCCGCTGGTTGGCAATTATGGCGTACCGCCATTCACATGTGCAAAGAACGGCATACAGAACTTCATGGAGAGCGGCAAGATCTATCCGGAAGCACTGATTGTGAGCGACTACTCTGAGAACTACAGCCACTGGAATGCGGTGGAGAGCTTGGGCGACTGGCTCAAGCGCGAGCACATACCTGGCGTGACAGGCATTGACACACGCGAGCTGACGAAGACTCTTCGTGAGCGTGGTGTGATGATGGGCCGTCTGGCATTCGATGAGGATGAGGAACAGATAGAGGGTTACAAGTTCCCCGCGTACGACGCAGTCAACTACGTTGACCTTGTGAGCTGCAAGGAGGTGATGATATATGCCGGCGACGAATGTACACACGTCAGCGCATACGCACCGCATGAGGAGGTCAACAAGGCCATAGAGACCATGCGCGGCGGACGCAAGCGCGTTGTGCTGATGGACTGTGGCGTGAAGGCGAACATCCTGCGCAGCCTCATCAAGAGAGATGTGGAGCTGATACGCGTACCATGGAACTACGACTTCAACAACCTGCTGTTCGACGGACTGTTCATCAGCAACGGTCCTGGCGATCCTAACAACTGTGGCGCTGCTGTTGAGAACATACGCACGGCAATGCAGAACTCCACACTGCCGATATTCGGCATCTGCATGGGCAACCAGCTGCTTGGCAAGGCTGCCGGAGCAAACATCTACAAACTGAAATACGGACACCGCAGTCAGAACCAGCCGGTGCGTAAGGTGGGCACAACACAGTGCTTCATCACTTCGCAGAACCATGGTTATGCTGTGGACAACAATACTCTGACCGGCGAATGGAAGCCACTGTTCGTGAACATGAACGACGGTTCCAACGAAGGCATAGAGAATACCAAGCACCCATGGTACTCGGTGCAGTTCCATCCGGAAGCATGCGGCGGACCAACTGACACGCTGTTTATGTTCGACGACTTTGTCGGTATGTTACACTAAAATCTTTGGAGGACTTGAAGAAATGAAAGAGAATGCAATAAAGAAAGTGCTCCTGTTAGGTTCGGGTGCGCTGAAGATTGGCGAAGCCGGCGAGTTCGACTATTCAGGTTCGCAGGCACTGAAGGCATTGAGGGAAGAGGGCATCTATTCCGTCCTCATTAACCCAAACATCGCAACAGTGCAGACCAGCGAGGGCGTGGCAGACCAGATATACTTCCTGCCGGTGACACCTTACTTCGTTGAGAAGGTCATCGAGAAGGAACGTCCGGACGGCATACTGCTGGCATTCGGCGGACAGACCGCCCTGAACTGCGGCGTGGAGCTGTATCGCAACAAGGTATTGGAGAAATACAACGTACAGGTGCTCGGCACTCCGGTGCAGGCCATCATCGACACCGAAGACCGCGAGTTCTTCGTGGAGCGCCTGAATGAGATTGACGTCAAGACCATAAAGAGTGAGGCATGCGAGAATGCAGAAGATGCACGCAAGGCAGCAAGCGACCTGGGCTATCCCGTAATCGTACGTGCCGCATACGCTCTTGGTGGACTGGGCTCCGGCTTTGCCGATAACGAGGCAGAGCTCGACGTACTGCTCGAGAAGGCTTTCTCGTTCTCACCGCAGGTGCTGGTGGAGAAGTCGTTGCGCGGATGGAAAGAGATTGAGTATGAGGTTGTGCGCGACAAGTACGACAACTGCATCACCGTCTGCAACATGGAGAACTTCGACCCGCTGGGCATACACACCGGCGAGTCCATAGTCATTGCACCGTCGCAGACACTGAGCAATACCGACTATCACAAGCTGCGTGAGCTGTCAATCAGAATCATCCGTCATATAGGCATTGTGGGCGAGTGCAACGTGCAGTTCGCCTACGACCCGTCGAGCGAGGACTATCGCGTCATCGAGGTGAACGCCCGTCTGAGCCGTTCGTCGGCATTGGCATCGAAGGCCACAGGCTATCCTCTGGCATTCGTGGCAGCCAAGCTGGGCTTGGGCTACGGACTCTTCGAGCTGAAGAACTCTGTCACCAAGACAACGTCGGCATTCTTCGAACCTATGCTTGACTACGTGGTCTGCAAGATTCCACGTTGGGACTTGAGCAAGTTCCGTGGTGTGGACCGCGAGTTGGGCTCGAGCATGAAGTCGGTAGGAGAGGTCATGGCAATAGGCCGCACCTTTGAGGAAGCCATTCAGAAAGGCATCCGCATGATAGGACAGGGACTGCACGGCTTCACAGAGAACAAGGAGCTGGAGATTCCCAATATCGACAAGGCACTGTGTGAGCCTACCGACAAGCGCATCATGGTCATCTCGAAGGCGCTGCGTGCCGGCTACACCGTCGACCACATACACCAGCTGACGAAGATCGACCGCTGGTTCCTCGACAAGCTGATGAACATAATGAACGTCAGCATCGAGCTGCACAAGTGGGGCAACAACCATTCGCTGCTGACCGACCTGCCTGCCGACCTGCTGCGTCGTGCCAAGATCTATGGCTTCAGCGACTTCCAGATTGCACGTGCCATAGGTCTGGAGGAAGATATGGACGATGGCGTACTGGACGTTCGCCGCTATCGCAAGAGCCTGGGCATCGTCCCCGTTGTCAAGCAGATTGATACGCTGGCAGCCGAGTATCCGGCACAGACCAACTATCTGTACCTCACATACAGCGGCACAGCCAACGACGTGGCATACGAGAACGACCATCGTTCGGTGGTGGTACTCGGTTCGGGAGCTTACCGCATAGGCTCATCGGTTGAGTTCGACTGGTGCGGCGTGCAGGCACTGAACACCATACGCAATGCCGGTTACCGCAGCGTCATGATAAACTATAATCCTGAGACAGTGTCGACGGACTATGACATGTGCGACCGTCTGTACTTCGACGAGCTGACGTTTGAGCGTGTGCTCGACATCCTGGACTACGAACAGCCGCACGGTGTGATTGTCTCCACCGGTGGACAGATACCGAACAACCTCGCTATGCGTCTCGACGGAGAGAACATTCCTATCCTCGGCACCGACGCACACAGCATCGACAATGCCGAAGACCGCGACAAGTTCTCCGAGATGCTCGACCGCATCGGCGTGGATCAGCCTGAATGGAGTGCGCTGACATCGATGGACGATGTCAAGGCATTCGTCGACAAGGTGGGCTTCCCCGTACTGGTGCGTCCGTCGTATGTGCTCTCTGGTGCAGCCATGAACGTCTGCTCCAACAACGATGAGCTGGAACGCTTCCTGAAGCTGGCAGCCAACGTGTCGAAGAAGCACCCTGTGGTCATCAGCAAGTTCATGGAACATGCCAAGGAGGTTGAGATGGATGCCGTGGCTAAGGACGGTGAGGTCATTGCCTACGCCATATCCGAACACATAGAGTTCGCCGGTGTTCACTCCGGTGATGCAACCATTCAGTTCCCGCCACAGAAACTCTACGTTGAGACCGTGCGTCGCATCAAGCGCATAAGCAGGCAGATTGCTCACGAGCTGAACATCTCAGGACCGTTCAACATACAGTATCTGGCACGCGACAACGACATCAAGGTCATCGAGTGCAACCTGCGTGCATCACGCAGCTTCCCGTTCGTCAGCAAGGTGCTCAAGATTAACCTCATAGAGCTTGCAACGAAGATAATGCTCGGCATTCCGGTGCAGAAGCCAGACAAGAACCTGTTCGACCTCGACTACGTCGGCATCAAGGCTTCGCAGTTCTCGTTCAACCGTCTGCAGAAGGCAGACCCCGTGCTCGGTGTCGACATGGCATCGACAGGTGAGGTCGGCTGTATAGGTGCAGACACATCGAGTGCACTGCTCAAGGCAATGCTCTCTGTCGGCTACCGCATACCGAAGAAGAACATACTGCTGTCTACCGGCACCATGAAGCAGAAAGTCGACATGCTGTCGGCAGCAAAGATGCTTCAGCAGAAGGGCTACAAGCTGTTTGCTACTGGAGGCACAAGCAAGTTCCTCGACGACAATGGCATTGAGAACACGCTGGTGTACTGGCCAAGCGAGGAGAAAGAGCCGCAGGCACTGAGCATGCTTCACCGCAAGGAGATAGACATGGTGGTCAACATCCCGAAGAACCTCTCTGCGGGTGAGCTCGACAATGGCTACAAGATACGCCGTGCCGCCATCGACCTCAATGTTCCTCTTATCACCAACGCCCGTCTGGCAAGTGCGTTCATCAACGCATTCTGCACACTGACGCCCGACGACCTGGCAATAAAGAGCTGGAGCGAGTACAAATAAGCTTCGCTGCAGAAGCTTCCCCATACTGATTGCGTGTGGACATATTTGCGAAAAACAAAATATGTCCACACGTTTTTTGTAAATGTAAACGAACTTTTGCTACCTTTGGAACGTTAGTTCCATTGATTGAGACAACAAAATTCAAACAACTAAAAATCAAATACATGAAAAAACTGTTACTAACAGCTTGCTTGTTCTCTGCGGCAATGTCCGTACAGGCACAGCAGGCACTGTGGGGAGGCGCATCGATTAAGTCTCCCGAGGTGAATGCGGACAACACAGTCACGTTCCGCTATCAAGATCCCAAGGCGGTGAAGGTGCAGATCACTGGCGACTTCCTTCCTGAGGCTACAATCGAAGTTCCTAACTTTGGCAAGATGGCGACAGCCGGCACTGCCGACCTTGTCGAGAAAGACGGCGTATGGGAGTTCACCACACCACAACCACTGGAGAGCAACTACTACACCTACACGTTCGTCGTTGACGGCGTGAAGACCACCGACCCTGCCAACGTCTACATCAACCGCGACGTGGCAACAATCACCAACTACTTCATCATCAAGAAGGATGCCGGCGACAAGGGCGACCTGTACTCTGTCAACAACGTCAAGCACGGCACCGTTCGCAAGATGTGGTACCACAGCGATGTAATCGGCACCGACCGCCGTGTCACTGTCTACACTCCTGCTGGCTATGAGACCAGCGGCAAGAAATATCCCGTGTTCTATCTGCTCCATGGTGCCGGTGGCGACGAGGAAGCATGGTACACTCAGGGCCGTACCACACAGATTCTCGATAACCTTATTGCCAGCGGACAGGCTGAACCTATGATTGTCGTCATGACCAATGGCAACGCATGGCAGACAGCAGCTCCAGGCGAGAGCACCGAAGGCTACAAGCAGCCGTCGATGGGCGGCAGCAGCCGTGTGCAGACCAAGGAGGCAGCCTTCGAGCTGCACTTCCCCGAGGTGGTCAGCTTCATCGAGAAGAACTTCCGCACCTATAAGGACAAGGGCCATCGCGCCATTGCAGGTCTGTCGATGGGTAGCTTCCACTCCGAGAACATTTCGAAGTACTACCCCACAATGTTCGGCTATGTAGGTCTGTTCAGCGGTGCCAGCGTAGGCGGCAGCCTCAGCAACAACCAGCAGTACACAACCGATGTCTATACCGACTTCGATGGCAAGATGGCAACACAGTTCTCTGCCAAGAACCGTCCGTCACTCTACATGATCTGCTGCGGCAAGACCGACTTCGTGAAGCAGGGCGTTGACCAGTTGCGCGAATACATGACGCAGCACAACTATCCGTTCGAGTACGTCGAGACCGAAGGCGGCCACATCTGGCGCAACTGGCGTTACTACCTCAGCATCTTTGCTCCGAGGCTCTTCAAGTAAACGCACACCACTATATATATAATAAGGTATAACAACACAAGCATAGAAGACATAAAGAAATGAGAAAGACATACTTCATAACAGCAGCTCTGATGCTGACAATGGGCATCACGGCGGCACATGCACAGCAGGCTCTGTGGGGACGCGCCAGCGTGAAGTCACCAGAGATCAATCCTGACAAGACAGTGACATTCCGCTTCGTAGCTCCCAAGGCAGTGACGGTAAAGGTTACGGGCGACTTCCTGCCCACACGCAAGGTCGAGATACCGGGACGTGGCACCATTGATGCAACAGGTCAGGCTGACCTCATCGATAAGGACAGCCTGTGGGAATACACCACACCCGAACCCGTAGCACCCGAAATGTACACCTACTCGTTCATCGTCGATGGTAAGACCATGGTCGACATGAACAACGTCTACCTGAATCGCGACGTGTCCACAGTCAGCAACCTCCTCTATGTCGACGGTGACCCAATCGTAGACCTCTACAAGGTGCAGGATGTTCCTCACGGAACAGTATCGAAGATATGGTACCACAGCCAGGCAGAGAACAAGGACCGCCGTATGACGGTCTACACCCCCGCAGGCTATGAGACAAGCGGCAAGCGTTACCCCGTGCTCTATCTGCTTCATGGCATCGGTGGTGACGAGGAGGCATGGTACACACAGGGTCGTGCTTCGCAGATCCTCGACAACCTCATTGCACAAGGCAAGGCAACACCAATGATTGTCGTAATGACAAACGGCAACCTCGCCATGGAGGCAGCTCCTGGCGAAGGCTCCGAAGGACTCACAGTGCCCACCATGAGTCTGCCCAAGACCATGGAAGGCTCGTTCGAGACAGCATTCCCCGAGATCATCAACTTCATCGACAAGACCTACCGCACACAGGCTAATAAGAAGGGACGTGCCATTGCAGGACTGTCGATGGGTGGCTTCCACAGCCTCTACATCAGCTGCAACTATCCCGACAAGTTCGGCAGCGTAGGTCTGTTCAGCGCAGCCATCGGTGTCACCGACGCCAACGTCAGCCCCATCTATCAGAACTTCGACACCAAGCTCGACGCACTGTTCAGCAGCAAGAACCGTCCGTCACTGTTCTACGTGGCAATCGGCAACTCCGACTTCCTCTACAACAGCAACAAGGACTTCCGTGCTAAGCTCGACAGCAAGAACTATCCTTATGTATATGTCGAGACCGACGGCGGTCACATCTGGCGCAACTGGCGCAAGTACTTGGCAGACTTCGCACCGCGAATCTTCAAGTAATGCTGGCTGCGCGGCACCGCATCATGACGGATATCCGTCGTGAGCGGCACATGCCGATAACACCAATATCAGTATCGAGGGCAGAGAGCTTCAGGCTTTCTGCCCTTTTTGATTATCCGGACGCAATGGCACGCAGTTATCATCATCGAGAGAGATTCTGTACAACCGTTCAATAATCGTTCAATACCCCTTGTCAGACGCGTTCTGAAGGCACCTCTCGTTCAAAAACCTTCTATTTTTAACGAAACCGTTCTAAAATCCCGTGTTTGCACGCGAAGGCACCCTAACGATGGGCATTCTTAGGGTCTAAGGATGGGCATTCTATGCACCTAAGGATGCCCATTCAAAGGACCATAGAATGGGCATCCTTGGACCCCAACGATGGGCATCCATAGAAGCGGTGTTGGGTGATGGGTGTTGAGTTATGAGTTTGGGGCGTTTTGCAGATGTATACACGTTCATTGTCCATCGCACGTACGTCTGTTGTCCATCGCACGTACGTCTGTTGCCCATCACACGTACGTTCATTGGCCATCACACGTACGTCTGTTGCCCATCACACGTACGTGTCTTTTCTGGGGGGCATTATCCTCGCGCAAAGTGTATATACGTATCGGCCCAAAGGTTTATACCTTTTGGCTCAAAGGTTCATACCTTTTGGTGCAAAGGTTTATACCCTTTGGCGCAAAGGTCTATGGACGTTCAGCCATAAATCTGTGGACGTACAGCCATAAATCTGTGGACGTTCAGTCACAAGAAACATGGCTTTACTCTCGCAAAGCCACAGGACGTACTGTCACTAAATTATGGGTTTTGGTCAGCATTTTGCATAAAACGCAGACATAAATGTTTTGATTTGTCAGAATCGGTGCGTACCTTTGCCGACGCAACACCAGAGATAGTGTTGCACCGAAAAAGAGAGACAGAGAACGAAATGAGCAAGATTGTGTTCCGACACCACCACCATCATCATCATCCTGACGAGGATTTCCGGCAGGCAGGTGGCGCGTGTGTATGCTGACACATCAATGCTAAACATAGCGAAGACGCACACAACAAGAAGAGGCTTGCCGACATCCGAGACGGTAGGCCTCTTTTTTTTTTTGTTAGCCCCGCTCCACAAAAGACATGGGACAGTAGACAGAGAAACAACAATATGAAGAACTAACAATAAAATACGGAGAGAAAGATTATGTTGCGAATAGCAGTTCAGTCGAAAGGCAGACTATACGACGAGACGATGTCGTTGCTCAGTGAGGCAGACATCAAACTGAACCCGAGCAAGCGGACACTGCTGATACAGGCCGCCAACTTCCCGCTGGAGGTGCTCTTCCTGCGCGATGACGACATACCGCAGACGGTTGCAAGCGGCGTGGCAGACATTGGCGTGGTAGGTGAGAACGAGTTCGTGGAACGTCAGGAGGACGCAGAGGTGATTCAGCGACTCGGCTTCAGCCGTTGCCGCTTGTCGCTGGCAGTGCCCAAGTCGGCAGACTACGACGGCGTGCACTGGTTCGACGGCAAGAAGATTGCCACGTCATATCCCGGCATCCTGCGCCGCTATCTCGACGAACAAGGTGTGCATGCCGACATACACGTCATCACCGGTTCTGTGGAGATCTCTCCGGGAATAGGGTTGGCAGATGCCATCTTCGACATCGTGAGCTCAGGCTCCACGCTGGTGAGCAACAACCTGAAGGAGGTGGAGACGGTCATGCAGTCGGAGGCACTGCTCATAGGCTGCAAGAACATGAGTGCTGAGAAGCGCAGCGTGCTCGACGAACTCCTGTTCCGCATCGCCGCTGTCCGCGCAGCCGAGGATAAGAAATATGTGCTGATGAACGCCCCGAAGGAGCGTCTCGACGACATCCTTGCCGTACTGCCAGGCATGAAGAGTCCTACGGTGATGCCGCTGGCAACGCCAGGGTGGTGCTCCGTGCACACCGTGCTCGATGAGGAACGCTTCTGGGAGATCATTGGCAAGCTGAAGGCACTGGGAGCGCAGGGCATACTTGTCATTCCCATAGAGAAGATGATTGTGTGACACCCTGAACATGGAGGACAGAGACAGATGAAGATATACGAATATCCCGAGAGGAACGAGTGGAGCGAGATACTGAAGCGTCCGCTGATGGACACGCGGCGGCTGTTTGGCGCGGTGCAGGACATTATCGACAGCGTGCGCAGTGGCGGTGACAAGGCTGTGCTGGAGCTTGAGAAGAAGTTCGACCACGTGGAGCTACAGGCACTCAGCGTCAGCCGTGAGGAGATGGATGCGGCAGAGCGTGCCGTGCCCGATGAGCTTAAGGATGCCATCGTGTTGGCGAAGGAGAACATCGCACGCTTCCACAGTGCACAGCGTTTCAGTGGCATCGAGGTGGAGACACGCCCAGGCGTCCGCTGCTGTCAGCGCTCGGTGCCAATAGAGAGGGTGGGGCTCTATGTCCCCGGAGGTACGGCACCGCTGTTCAGCACGGTGCTGATGCTCGCCGTCCCCGCCCGGATTGCAGGCTGCCAGGAGATTGTGCTCTGCCCCCCGCCGGCTGCCGACGGCCATGTCAATCCCGCCG
This sequence comes from uncultured Bacteroidaceae bacterium, assembly GCA_964465765.1. GTDB lineage: Bacteria > Bacteroidota > Bacteroidia > Bacteroidales > Bacteroidaceae > Bacteroides. Next base: position 18,156 of record CAYXLA010000002.1, read on the forward strand.
TGCTCTTTGCCGCTAAGACGGCAGGCGTCAGCAGAATATTCAAGATTGGCGGCGTACAGGCCATTGCCTCCATGACCTACGGCACGGAGTCGGTGCCGCGCGTCGACAAGATCTTCGGTCCGGGCAATCAATATGTCATGGCTGCCAAGCAGCTTGTCAGCCTCAAGGACGTGGCGATAGACATGCCCGCAGGTCCGTCGGAAGTAGAGGTCATTGCCGACGAGACTGCCAATGCAACGTTCGTAGCTGCAGACCTCATCAGTCAGGCTGAGCACGGCATAGACTCGCAGGCAGTGCTCGTCACCACCTCGCAGCAGCTGTTGCACGAAGTAGAGAAGGAAGTCGAACGTCAGCTGGCAGTGCTGCCGAGACGTGACATCGCTGCACAGTCGCTGGCAAACAGCAAGCTCATCTTGACCGACAGCATGGACACGGCGATGGAGCTTACCAACGCCTACGCACCGGAGCACCTCATAATACAGACCAAGGACTACCGCCGTCTGGCTGACCGTGTGGTCAATGCCGGCTCGGTCTTCCTCGGAGCATACGCCTGCGAGAGTGCCGGCGACTATGCCTCGGGCACCAACCATACGCTGCCGACCAATGGCTATGCCCGTGCCTACAACGGCGTGAACCTCGACAGCTTCTGTCGCAAGATAACATTCCAGGAACTGACGGCGCAGGGACTTCGTAACATTGGTCCCGCCATTGAGCTGATGGCGGCAGGAGAACACCTGCACGGACACAAGAACGCCGTGACCGTTCGTCTCAACAGCATGGGCGCCGACGCAGGAGAGGAGAATGGAGGCTTCTGCCTCGACAACATCGTGCGACAGAACATCAGTCGCATGGCTCCGTACTCCAGCGCACGCAGCGAGTACAGCGGCAGAGAGGCAAGCGTGTTCCTCGATGCCAACGAGAACCCCTACAACAATCCGCTGAACCGCTATCCCGATCCGCTGCAGACAGAGCTGCGCAGGGAGATAAGCCGCATCAAGGGCGTGCCGGCAGCAAGCATCTTCTGTGGCAACGGCAGCGACGAAGCCATCGACCTTGCCTTCAGAATCTTCTGCGAGCCAGGGCGCGACAATGTCGTGGCGATGGACCCGACCTACGGCATGTATGGCGTGTGTGCAGAGATGAACAATGTGGAATATCGCACGGTGCGGCTGGGTGCCGGCTTCTCGCTCGACGCAGGGCGCATGCTCGCCGCTGCCGACGGCAACACGCGGCTGATGTTCGTCTGCACGCCCAATAACCCAACGGGCAACGACTTGGACCATGCAGAGATAGAACGTCTGCTGAAGGAGTTCAGAGGTATGGTCGTGGTTGATGAGGCGTACGGCGACTTCTCCGACAGTCCGTCGTTCCTGCAGCTCCTCGGCAAATACCCTAACCTGATAGTGCTGCAGACGCTGTCGAAAGCATGGGGCTGTGCAGCCATACGTCTGGGCATGGCGTTCGCCTCGCCCGAGGTGATTGCTCTGTACGATAAGGTGAAGTATCCCTACAACGTCAACCTGCTGACGCAGCAGAATGCGCTGGAGCAGCTTCGTAACGCCACACGCAAGGACGGATGGGTGGAGCAGCTGAAGGCAGAACGCCAGCGAGTGACCGACGTGTTCCGGCAACTGCCATGCGTGGAGACGGTCTATCCCACCGATGCCAACTTCTTCCTGGCGCGGGTGACAGATGCCGACGCGATATACGCATATCTTGTAGACAACGGAATAATTGTCAGGAACCGCAACCGCGTGACCCTGTGCGGCAACTGCCTGCGCATAACCGTGGGCACGCCGCAGGAGAATGATGCCCTGACTGATGCACTGAAACGATGGAGGCAATGATGGAACGCAACAAAGAGAGAATACTCTTCATAGACCGCGACGGGACAATAGTGGTGGAACCGCCCGTGACCTATCAGATAAACAGCTTCGACGAGCTGGAGTTCTGCCCGAAGGTGATACGCAACCTCAGTTTCCTCAGGCGCAAGACCGACTTCAAGTTCGTGATGGTGAGCAATCAGAACGGACTGGGCACACCGCAACATCCGGCGGAGGTGTTCTGGCCCATCCACAATCTGGTGATGCGGACGCTGGAAGGCGAGGGCGTGACCTTCGACGCCGTGCACATTGACCCCACGATGCCCGAAGACAATGCACCGACGCGCAAGCCTGGCACCGCCATGCTGACTGACTATATCGACAATCCGGAATATGACTTGGCTGCGAGCTACGTCATCGGCGACCGTTACACCGACGTAGAGCTGGCGCGCAACCTTGGCTGCAAGGCCATACTGCTGCAGCCGGACAAGAGCTGTCTGCGCACGGTGGCAGAAGGCGGCGAGACGCAGGTCGACGGTTTGGCAGACTATTGTGCCTTGGCGACGACAGACTGGGACAAGGTGGCTGAATTCCTGTTTGCCGGCGAGCGCAAGGCGTCGGTCCACAGGGTGACGAAGGAGACCGACGTGCTGGTGGAGCTGGACATCGATGGCAACGGGACGTGTTGCATCGACACCGGACTGGGCTTCTTCGACCACATGCTCGAGCAGATTGGCAGGCATGGAGGCATGGACCTGACGGTCCGCGTCAAGGGCGACCTGTATGTCGACGAGCACCACACCATAGAGGATACGGCACTTGCCCTCGGCGAATGTCTGCGGCGTGCTCTCGGCGACAAGCGTGGCGTGGAGCGCTACGGCTACTCTCTGCCCATGGACGACTGCCTGTGTCAGGTGTGCCTCGACTTCGGAGGCAGACCATGGTTGGTCTGGGATGCCGAGTTCCACCGCGAGAAGATTGGCGAGATGCCCACGGAGATGTTCTTCCACTTCTTCAAGTCGCTTAGCGATGCTGCACTGATGAATCTGAACATCAAGGCCAGCGGGCAGAACGAGCACCACAAAATAGAAGCCATCTTCAAGGCACTGGCTCGTGCGCTGAAGATGGCTGTAAGACGCGACATCTATCACTACGACCTTCCGTCGTCGAAGGGCGTGCTTTAGATGTTGTCGCCGAAGTCCTTGTTGTCGTTGTCGACCTCGTAGCTCTTGGCAAGTCCGCCCTCGCTCGTCTCCTTGTAGAGCGACGGCAGGTCGTGGCCCGTGGTATTCATGACGTTGACCACACGGTCGAACGACACGCGGTGCAGGCCGTCGGTGAACGAAGCATAGAGATTGGCGTCGAGGGCACGTGCCGCAGCATAGGCATTGCGCTCGATGCAGGGAATCTGCACAAGTCCGCACACGGGGTCGCACGTCATGCCCAGGTGATGCTCCAGTCCCATCTCGGCAGCATACTCAATCTGCGACGGACTGCCGGCAAACAGCTGGCAGGCTGCAGCCGATGCCATGGCACAAGCCACGCCGACTTCGCCCTGACAGCCCACGTCGGCACCCGATATGGAGGCGTTCTCCTTCACGATGTTCCCGATGAGTCCTGCTGTTGCCAGTGCCTTCAGTATGCGCTGTTCGCTGAACTCGTGCGTCTGGTGCAGTGAGTAGAGCACCGACGGCAGCACGCCGCAGCTGCCGCATGTCGGAGCTGTGACAATCTTGCCGCCTGCAGCATTCTCCTCACTGACGGCAAGCGCGTAGGCAAACACCATGCCGCGCGAGCGCAGCGAGCCCTGATAGCCCTTGGCACGTATGTAGTAGTTTATCGCCTTGCGACGCAGTCCCAGCGGACCGGGGAGAACGCCCTCAGCCTCGAGGCCTCGGTGTATAGAGTCCTGCATGACCTTCCACACTTCACCCAGATAGTCCCAGATGTCGGCGTCCTCGTAGCTGGCGACATACTCCCAGTAGCTGCGTCCCGTGCGGTCGCACCACTCCTTGATGTCGGTCATCATGGTCATCGGGTAAATGTTGTCGCTGCCGCTGGTGCCAATGGGACCATCCTCGGTGGCGAGTGCTCCACCGCCGACGCTGTAGACCGTCCATGCGTCCGTGACCTTCTCGTCGCGGTCGATGGCTTGGAACATCATGCCGTTGGGATGGAACGGCAGGAATATCTTCGGTTCCCACACAATCTGTACGGGAGCAACAGACTCCAGCTCACTGCGTATGGCTGTGTCGGTCATGTGGCCACGGCCCGTGGCTGCAAGGCTGCCGTAGAGCGTCACCTTGAAGCGGAACACGTCTTTGCCCACACGCTCGCGGAACATCTCCGACGCACGCTTCGGTCCCATCGTGTGACTGCTCGACGGTCCCACGCCAATGCGGTAAATCTCTTTTATGCTGTTCATTGTTTGTCGTTTACGGTTTTTTACTTCTCCACGATTTTCATCTCGTCGAGCAGGCGCTGGCAGTTGCCAAGTTTGTCGATGACGAAGAGCACATAGCGTATGTCCACAGCGATGCAACGCTGCAGCTTGTCGTCGAAGTTGATGTCGCCGCTCAGCGACTCCCAGTTGCCGTCGAAGGCAATGCCGATGAGCTGTCCGTCGGCGTTCATCACCGGACTGCCCGAGTTGCCGCCGGTGATGTCGTTGGTCGTGAGGAAGCATGCCGGCAGTGAACCGTCGGCAGTGGCGTAGCGTCCGAAGTCGCGCTTCAGCAGCAGCTCCTTCAGCTTGGCGGGAACGACGAACTCAGGATTCGTGGGGTCTTCCTTCTCGAGCACACCGTCGGATGTGGTGTAGTACTTATAGTGCACGCCGTCCTTCGGGTCGTACGACTTCACGTTGCCGTAGGTCAGGCGGATGGTGAAGTTGGCATCGGGATAGGATGGTGAGGGGAGCTTCATCTCCTCCAGTCCGCGGATATACTTCTTGTGGAGCAGGTCCAGGCCCTTGCTGTTCTCGGAGTACAACATTGCCACGTCTTCCAACTTAGCCTCGACAGCTTTGGTTCCTATGTATGCAGGGTCGGCATCGATGGCTTCTGCCGTTGGATTGCTGAGGAACTTCTCGAGGTTGTCCTTGTTGGCGAAGATGGAGTTGTCGTACAGATTGTCGACATAGGCATCGATGTTGCCATTGAAGTCGCTATTGATGCTGTTGTAGAACGGCGGCAGCTCGTTTGCCGAGAGATGCTTCGCAAGTTCGGGCAATACGGCTTTGGCCACACGGCGGTCCACCTCGTGGTCGTAGTCCTTGTTGTGAATCTGGTCGTATGCCTGACGTGCCTGGCTCTTCAGGTCCTCCATCCTGTCATTGTCCTTCTTGGCAATGGCGGCCTTAATCTGGTCGAGCAGCTGCGTGGGTGCGCCGAACTCAATGGCGGAGAATGCCTCGTCGATGTAGTACAGCTGGCGGTAGTAGGGCATGCGCTTGCCGATTATTTCGTTTATACCCTCAACGACGCCCTGATACTCGGATTTGCCTGCTGCGAAAGCCTTGAACTTGCTTTCTTGTTCTGCCTTCGACTCAAGCACCTTGTTGTCCACGATGGCTTTGTTCATGCCAATGGAGTTCTTCCAGTAGTTGCTGCTGCCTGCATATTTGTTGGCATACTGGATGCGTATCTTGTCGCTCGACGCCATTACTTCGCGCAGGACGTTGAGGCGTACGGTGCGAATGTCGATGCGTGCCTGATTGGTTGCCTGCATGCGCTCTTCCACTTCCGACTGCGTGAGGTAGCGGCTCGTGCTGCCAGGGAAGCCCAGAATCATGGCGTAGTCGTTTTCCTCCAGTCCTTTAATGGAAATAGGCAGATATTTCGGCGTCTTTAGCGGCACGTTCTTGTCGGAATACGCTGCCGGATTGCCGTCTTTGTCGGCATAGATGCGGAACACCGAGAAGTCGCACGTGTGGCGCGGCCACATCCAGTTGTCGGTCTCGCCGCCGAACTTGCCAATCGACTGCGGCGGTGCTGCCACCATGCGCACGTCGCTGTACACCTTATAATATATAAGGTAGAACTTGTTGCCGGCATAGTAGGGCAGGGCTTGTGCCACGATGCCGGGCTTGCCTGCCAGGTCGCTCTTCGCGAGCTCGGCATCGGCAACGGTCTGCAGGTAACGGCGCGTCAATGACTCTGTCTCGCTGACTTCGCCGGACTTCACTTTGCTGTTGATGAGGTCGGTGATGTCGACGATGCGGTCGACGAAACGGAACGACAGACGCTCGTTGGGCAGCTCCTCGCTGAGGCTGTTTGCCCAGAAGCCGTCGGTCAAGTAATCGTGCTCCACGGAGCTGTGGCTCTGAATGGCGGAATAGCCGCAGTGATGGTTGGTCAGTACAAGACCGTTGGGCGAGATGATTTCGCCGGTGCATCCGCCACCGAAGATGCCGACAGCATCCTTTATCGACACGCCATTAGGATTGTAGATGTCTTTGGCGTTCAGCTTCAGTCCCTGCTTCTTCATCATGTCAATGGCATGCTGTCGTTGCATGAGCTGCAGCAGCCACATTCCCTCGTCGGCTCTTGCTGTCGGGACGAGCATCAGCGTTGCCAACAACAGTAGTAGTGTTCTTGCTTTCATATTCATTGTCTGGATTAATGTAAACGTAGAGTCAAGTCAGTGCTTGCCTCATATTTTGTGCAAAAATAGTAAAAGCTTTCAAAAATACATTTCACGCCCTGACCGGTGAATGACAATCTTAATATCTTTGCTCGCTGGTGATTTTGGGAAAATAGACAAATGCTGAAAAGGTTTTGTGAAATATTATCCATGACGCTTGTTGCGGCGATGTGTGTGGCATGCAGCAGCACATATCAGATAGCGGGCAAGACTGAAGTCAACAGTCTTGACGGGCGGATGCTGTACTTGAAGTCGCTGTGTGGCGACAACTGGATGCCGATAGACTCCACGTGGGTGGAGCACGGCTTCTTCACGCTCGACGGCAACGTAGACACCGTCGTCGTGGTGACGCTGAACATGGGCGACGAGAACATCATGCCCATAGTCCTCGAGAATGGCAAAATCAATGTCTCGATAACCAACTCCGACCTGCAGGCTTCGGGCACGCCGCTCAACAACGAGCTCTACAAGTTCATCAGCAAGCGCAACGACATTGCCCGCCAGCTGAACAGCCTTGATCGTCGCGAGGCGCAGATGGTGCTCGACGGTGAGAACATCGACGTCGTGCGTAGCAAGCTCGCCAAGGAGAGCCAGACGCTGCAGGATGAGTTGAACACCTATGCCGAGACCTTCATAAAAGACAACTACCGCAACGTGCTCGGTCCCAGCGTATTCCTCATGCTGTGTTCGTCGATGCCTTATCCAATGATGACCGATCAGGTGGAGGACATCATGCGTTCGGCTCCCGTGGAGTTCACAGAGAATCCGCTCATCAAGGAGTTCCTTGACAAGGCGAAAGAGAACATGCGCCTGCTCGAAGAGCATCAGCGCCTGCAGCAGAACATGGTGGAGAAGCAGCGTGCCGCCATGAGCGTAGCACCTTGAGCGTGTGGCGTGAAGCGTGCTGCGTGAAGCGTGATTTAAGTTGAAGGGACATTGTCACCCAACACTCAACACCCAACACCCAACACCCAACACCGGCACCATAGGTGCCTATCACCCAACACCGTAGAGCCGCTTTCGCGTCTCTACTTCATGCTTTCTGCCGTGAACGTCAGTGGCAGCAGATGGTCGATGTTGTCGATGCAGTAGGTGCCATCGGTGCCGTAGAGCAGTACGCGCAGAGGCTGTCCGCTGCGCTTCTGCACCTCCGCCATCACCTGTCGGCATGCGCCGCATGGGGAGACGGGACACGCCGTGAACTGTCCGTCGGCATTGCGTGCAGCGATGGCAAGCGTCAGCACCGCCGTGTCGGAATATTGCGAATTGGCATAGAACAGTGCCGTGCGTTCGGCACACAAGCCCGAGGGGAAGGCAGCATTCTCCTGATTGGAGCCCGTGACCACGATGCCGCCCTCGAGCAGTGCGGCTGCGCCGACAGCGAAGTGCGAGAACGGAGCATAGCTGTGGCGCGTCATCTCCTTCGCACGGTCCACCAACATTCTATCCTGCTCGCTGAGCTCGTCGTAGCTGTAGACCTTGACCGGAATCTCTATCGATAGTGTTCTCATGGTGCTTTCCTCCTCTTCGTCTGCACAAATTTAGGCAATAATATTGTGCTTCTCGTTTCTTTTGCCCACTTTTGTCAGCTGTAATTGTGCACAAAGGCATGAAAGCTACACGTCACGACCACATACTGTTACTCGCCCTGCTGCTGGCTTTTGCCGCAGCACCGGTTGTTCATGCCCAGCGGCGCCTGCAGAGCTATAACGACTACATCAAGACCTACTCCGAGATGGCGGTCGAGCAGATGCGTCGTTACCACATCCCCGCCAGCATCACACTGGCACAAGGACTCCTCGAGAGCGGAGCTGGCTCGGGCACGTTGGCACGCCGCAGCAACAACCACTTCGGCATCAAGTGTGGCAACCGATGGCACGGACGCACAGTGCGTCACAACGACGATGCCCCCAACGAATGCTTCCGCGTCTACGACAGCGTCGAAGACTCCTACGAGGACCACTCGCGCTTTCTGACCGACAACCAGCGCTACTCCAACCTCTTCAAGCTCAAGTCGACCGACTACAAAGGCTGGGCGGTCGGACTGAAGCGTGCCGGTTATGCCACCGACCCGTCTTACGCCAACAAGCTCATCTCCATCATCGAGGTCTACGAGCTCTATAAATATGATAATGCCGGCGGCGCTGCCGTCAGTGCCAAGAAGTGGGCAAAGATGCTACGCAAGAAGCCGTGGCTCGCCAATCCGCACCAGGTTTATGTGGCAAACGGAATTGCCTACGTCGTGGCACGCGACGGCGACACATTCCGACTGCTGGCAGGAGAGTTTGACATCAAGTGGAAGAAGCTGGTGAAGTATAACGACCTGACGCGCGACTATACACTCGAGGCTGGCGACATCATCTATCTGAACAAGAAAAACCGCAAGACCGTCGCCGACGACATCTACTACACCGTACGCGAAGGCGACTCCATGCACTCCATCTCGCAGAAGTACGGCATAGAGCTCAAGCGACTCTATAAGCTCAACCGCATGGCAGAAGACCACATCCCCGAAGTCGGCGAACGCGTGTGGCTGAAGTGATTGTGCCCGCGCGTGTTCAATTAAGAACGATCATTTGTCTTTCGTTTCAGATAAATATGAGTACTTTTGTGGACGAGTACCCTTTTTCGGCGTCAACTCATTTATTTAGGACAGAAAATACACACACAACAACAATATGCCGAACATATCTACACGTGGAGTCGAAATGCCTGCATCGCCAATCCGCAAATTGGCTCCGCTGGCTTTTGCAGCCAAGCAACGAGGAGTAAAGGTCTATCATCTCAACATCGGACAGCCCGACCTGCCTACACCGCAGTGCGGACTCGACGCGCTGAAGAACATCGACCGCAAGGTGCTGGAGTACAGTCCCAGTCAGGGCTTCCTGAGCCTCAGACAGAAGCTCGTCGGCTACTACGCCAAGTTCAATATCAACCTTTCTGCCGACGACATCATCGTCACCGCTGGCGGCTCCGAGGCAGTGCTCTTCGCCTTCCTCTCCTGCCTGAACCCAGGCGACGAAATCATTGTCCCCGAACCAGCCTACGCCAACTACATGGCGTTCGCCATCTCGGCAGGAGCCAAGATTCGCACCATCGCCACAACTATCGAGGAAGGCTTCTCGCTGCCCAAGGTGGAGAAGTTCGAGGAGCTCATCAACGAGCACACACGCGCCATCCTGATCTGCAACCCCAACAACCCGACAGGCTATCTATACTCGCGCCGCGAGATGAATCAGATTCGCGACCTCGTGAAGAAGTACGACCTCTTCCTCTTCTCCGACGAGGTCTACCGCGAGTTCATCTACACCGGCTCGCCCTACATCTCCGCCTGCCATCTTGAGGGCGTGGAGCAGAACGTCGTATTGATAGACTCCGTGTCGAAGCGCTACTCCGAGTGCGGCATCCGCATCGGCGCTCTGTGCACCAAGAATGCCGACGTGCGTGCTGCCGTCATGAAGTTCTGTCAGGCACGCCTCAGCCCGCCACTCATCGGACAGATTGTTGCCGAGGCTTCGCTCGATGCGCCCGACGACTACATGCGCGATGTCTACGACGAATACGTCGAGCGCCGCAAGTGCCTCATCGACGGACTCAACCGCATTCCTGGCGTCTATTCGCCCATCCCTATGGGAGCGTTCTACACCGTTGCCAAACTGCCTGTCGATGACAGCGAGAAGTTTTGCGCATGGTGCCTCACCGACTTCCAGTACGAGGGACAGACCGTCATGATGGCTCCCGCCACAGGCTTCTACACCACTCCTGGTGGCGGACGCGACGAAGTGCGCATCGCCTACATCCTCAAGAAGGAAGACCTGACGAAAGCCCTCGTCGTGCTCAAGAAAGCCCTCGAAGCCTATCCCGGAAGGACCACGACGGAATAAGAGCGAGAGTAGAGAAAGAGAATACGCATGAATCTGCCGCTGTTCGTTGCACGCCGCATCAGTAGGGGCGATGGAGCTTCCGCCAAGGTGTCGCGCCCGGCAGTGCTGATTGCCAAGATTGGCGTGGCTGTGAGTGTGGCGGTGATGATCATCACCGTCGCTGTCGTCAGCGGCTTCAAGCAGCAGGTCAGCAGCAAGGTGGCAGGCTTCGGTGCACACCTGCAACTCTCCGACGTCAACTCCGTCTTCTCCTTCGAGCAAAACCCCATCGTCGTCGACGACAGCATCGTCCGTCTGCTCAGTTCCAGCGACGCTGTGCTCTCCGTGCAGCGCTATTCGTTGAAGCCCACCATGCTCAAGACCGAGACAGCCTTTCAGGGTGCAGTACTCAAGGGTGTGGGCTCCGACTTCGATGCCGACTTTCTGCGGCAGAGCCTTCGTGAAGGCGTCGTGCCCGACTTCAGCAACTCCCAGACTTCAAACAAGGTCGTGCTGTCCAGTGCCGTGGCATCCAACCTGCAGCTCTCCCTTGGCGACAAAATCAACCTCTACTTCATCGACGACAACGTGCGTGTGCGCCGTCTGGAGGTTGTTGGCATCTACGAGACCAACCTCACCGAGTTCGACAACGTCTACCTCTTCACCGACGTCAGCCTCGTCAACCGTCTCAATGGCTGGTCCGACGATGAGTTCTCCGGAGCCGAAGTGCGGCTGCGCGACTTCTCCGTCCTCGACGACGAATACTACCGTGCCAGCGACATCTTCAACAGCACCTCCGACCGCAACGGCTCACGCTATTGCATCACCAACATCCGTCAGCTCTATCCCGCCATCTTCTCCTGGCTCGACATTCTCGACGTCAACATTTGGGTCATCCTCGTACTTATGATTGGCATCGCCGGCTTCACCATGATCTCCGGACTGCTCATCATCATCATCGAACGCACCTCCATGATTGGTCTGCTCAAGTCGCAGGGCGCCCCCGACGGCATGATTCGCCGCGTGTTCCTCTGGCTGTCGTCATTCATCATCCTTCGCGGTGTGCTGTGGGGCGATGTCATCGGCATCGGACTCTGCCTCCTGCAACAACATTTCGGCTTGTTCCGCCTCGATGCCGCCACCTACTACATGGACACAGTGCCCGTAAGCCTCAGTCTGCCTGCACTCCTGCTCATCAATGTCGGTGCAGTGGTCGTCTCCGTCCTCATGCTCGTCGGTCCCTCCTGCATCGTCTCCCGCATCAGTCCAGCCACAACAATGAGATACGAGTGATGGGTTGTGTTTATAGCACGCCTGACCTTACTCGGCTCAGTGTCTCGGGCGACATCAGCAGATAGGAGGCAATGTGTTGCAGCGGAGCACGCTTGGCAGCCTCGGGATATTCCTGTAGGAATCGCTCGTAGCGCTCCTTCGAGCTCTCGAAGCGGAACGCATCAGCCTTGTGTTGTGAGATAATCAGGTCGTGCTCCTGATAGACGCGATAGAAACGGCACAGCCCTGCCGACTTCTCCATTAGGTTGGCGAGGCGGGCGTAGTTGACGTAGTAGACCACCGACGGCTCCAGTGCCTCCGCCATCAGGCGTGTGGGAATCTGGCAGTAGACGCTCTCTATGCAGTGCATCGAGCCGCCCTCGCTCGTGAAGTGCTCCGTAACGCTGTGTCCGTCCTTGTAGTAGAACTGCCGCACAAGTCCCTTGTCGACATACACTATGTGGCGGCACACCATGCCTTCGGTGACGAACACCTCGCCTTTCTTCAGCTTGCGTCGCTCGTCAATGAGGCTGGCAAACAGTTGCAAGTCCTCCTCGCTCAACTTCAGATACTTGCCCGTAAACTCCCGTGCAATCGTGATATAGTCCTTAAATTCAGTCCGTGCCATCCTGTGTGTGTATATATTGGTGTGCTGACAAATATACACAAAAAAACAACGTCCAACAGCAATGTGCCGTTGGACGTCGGATTGTTATATGTTACGTATTGTGTTTTATGTGTTATGTGATAGGTGTGGTACGTGTACGTTTCACCCAACATTCAACGCCCAACACCCAACACCGAGCGAAGCTCCTCACTCCATGAACTTCTTCGCCGACCTCAGCTGGTGACGCATCACGCTAAGCAGCTGCTGCGTCTCCTGCAGCGTATTCAGATATACCATATCCACCTGCAGGTCCTTCGCACCACGGCTCTGCTGCATGCGGTTCAGGTGCTGCTTGCGCAGTGCCGACAGCTGGTCCTTGCAGTCGTCAGCGTCAGCCAACACCTCGCGGTACTGCTGATAGTGGTCGGTCTTTATCGTCTCGTAGGTCATACGCATCAGGTTGTTCACGCGCTGGCGCACATCCTCATATTCGCTCTTGTAAGCATCGGGAATCGGCGAGAAGTTGTTGTCGACATGCTCCTTCACCGGCGACAGCATGCGTCGCAGTGTGTAGACATACTGCTGGTCGGCATTGGCTCCGACGTGGAACCACGTGTTGCGCTCTATGGCAATCTCCATTGGCGACCGCTTCAGTCCCAGCATCTCCTGGCGGCGGCACTTCTTCAGCTCCTCCAGCTCGCGCTTCATGTCCTTGTCTGCACGGCGCAGCATCTTCACGTTCTGCGCATTCAGACCGTCGATTATGTTGTTATACTCCGTAATGGCATATTTGCACACCATCGACTGCGTCTCACGCACATGCTTGCGAAGCATCTCCCACACCAGTTCCGGGTCGCGTGTACGCATCATCACGCGGAAGGTGTCGTTGTCTTGCTTTGCCAGCTCCATCTTGCGCTTATACTGACGGTTGCTGTGCACCAGAATCACGATTACCAGCACCATAAACACAACCTGTATGGCAGGACCGCCGTACCACATGCACAGGCACACCAGCGCACACGAGATGAATGCCACACCTGCCGTGATGAACCATCCGCCGATGACACTCAGCACGCCAGTCACGCGGAACACAGCACTCTCGCGGCTCCATGCCCTGTCTGCCAAGCTCGTACCCATTGCCACCATAAACGTCACGTAGGTCGTCGACAGCGGCAGCTTGTTGTTCGTACCGAAGGTGATCAGCATCGACGCAATCACCAGATTCACTGCAGCCCTAACAACGTCGAACGCTGCCTTGTCGTCGGTCAGCTCCACGCTGGCAGAGTTGAAGCGGCTGTTAATCCATGTGCGGAAGCCCTGCGGAAACAGGCGCGACACAAACTCAATGATGTTTTGACACACCCTAACGATGGCGCGTGCACTGCGGCTCGAACCGAACATCTCGTCGCCCTCGTCCTGACGTGCCAGGTCTACCGACGTCTTAATGACGTTCTGTGCCTTCTTCGATGTTGCCATTGCCATAATCATAATCATGCCTGCAATCATCAGGTACAGAGGCGGTGTCTTCGCACTCTCCTTCAGCGACGACATCATGAACGAGTCGATGTCAGCTCCGCCGTTGTTTGCCACGTAGTCCTGAAACGAGTCCAGACCAGCCAGTGGCACACCAATGAAGTTCACGAGGTCATTGCCCGCAAACGCCATTGCCAGGGCAAACGTTCCCATCAGCACCGTGAAGCGGAAGATGTTCACCTTCATCAGGTGCAGCACCTCCATCACTATCGACGAGCCAATGAACGTCAGCACCAGCAGCATGTTCGTATTCTCCTCAATATATGTCCGTACGCCCTCCGACAGGTAAGGGCTTGCACCCACACCCTTCAAGAAGATGAAGTAGCTCAGTGCCGTAAATGCAATGCCGCCGAAGATGGCAATCGAATAGCGCGAATGCTTGCCGTAGTTGAAGGTGAACACCACGCGGCTAATCCACATCACCACCATACCCACGACGAACGAAATGGCTACCGACACAAATATCGCAATGATCACCTGCAGTGCCTTGTCCGAGTTCAGCAGCACACCGTAGTCCAGAGTCGGGTCTGCCACCACCTTCAGTATCGCCAGCATCACCGTGCCGCCCAGCAGCTCAAACACTAGCGACACCGTTGTCGACGTCGGCATGCCCAGCGTGTTAAACACATCCAGAATCAGTATGTCCGTCACCATCACCGCCAGGAAAATCGTCATCACCTCGTGAAACGAATAATGCTCCGGCGTCATAATGCCATGTCGTGCCACGTCCATCATGCCCGACGACAGCACAGCTCCCATCAGCACGCCCACCGACGCAATAATCAACACAGTTCTGAAACTTGCCACCCGTGCACCCACGGCAGACTGAAGGAAGTTCACGGCATCGTTGCTCACACCCACGTGCAAGTCAAACACCGCCAGGCATAGCAGGAACACGACTATGCAAAGATAAATGGTCTCCATAACACTCTCTTTTTTTCTTACTCTTTGTAACTTAAATTCGCAATACCTAATTCTCAGCCGCGAAATTATGTCACCGGTGTTACAGCCCCTTTTCATACATGTTACAATGCTGTTACAACTTGGCGGCACCGACGCAGGCGATGTCGGGTGTTGGGTGTTGGGTGTTGGATGTTGGGTGTTGGATGATGGGTGTTGGATGATGGGTGTTGGATGTTGGGTGTTGGATGTTGGATGATGGATGTTGGATGTTGGATGTTGGATGTTGGATGATGGATGTTGGATGATGG
>CAYXLA010000003.1:0-29742 GCA_964465765.1 uncultured Bacteroidaceae bacterium
GCAGACTGGGGATAGGAGCGATACCATCTTCTAGTGCTTCGGAGAGGTACATGCGCCACAGGATATTAAGATACTACTCTGCTCATTATATTTTGACCGTCTGGATGTATAGTTGAGATAGACAATCTCTTCTCCGATGGCACCATAAAAATAAAGAGAGGGTCGATTCAATTAAGAACCGACCCTCATCAATATAGTATCTAACTATTAAATGCGCTTAGAAGCGGAATAGTTGATTTTCAAAGCGTAAGCTCTACGAAGAGCCTCCTTGATATCAGTTACGATACCCATCTTGGTCTCCTTGTCGACCTTCAGAGAAACTGTCATCTGAGGCTGATCTTCCTCCTTCATGCTGGCACGCTCACCAATGACGTAGTCCTGAATCTCAGCTGTCTCAGCGAATGCATCGTTGAGCTGGATACGGGTTTCATCACCAAGTTGCTTGCGGAACTCCATAGTAGGCTTTCCAACATAGATGAAGGTAACCAAAGACTTCTTCTCCAACTTCTCGAGCTCTGTTGCCTGCGGAGCACGGAACTCCACCTTCAACGTCACCTCACGCATGGTTGTAACCATCATGAAGAAGAACAACAGTGTGAAGATCAAGTCAGGAAGAGAAGACGTGTTCATTTTCGGCATGCCACGCTTGCCGGTCTTGTTAAATTTTCCCATTATTACTTATCTCCATACTTTTTAGGTTCTGCCTCTGAGATGTTCTGGGGATATACCGTACGAACATCCTCTTGCTGCAGTTCATCACAATCAGCGTAGTCCTTTCCAAATTTCGCTCTTGCAAACTCATTACGCAGCTCGTTGTAAGCAGCGACAAGTTCGTTCTGAACAGACATGTAAGCCTCGTACGAGGTGCCACGGTCGCATCGCAGAGATATGACGTGGTTCGTAGGAGCCATCTGGTTGCCTATCAGATTTGTCGTGACTGCATGCTTCTCAGGCATTGAGGGATCATCGTTAACGTTAGCGATGAACTCCTTAGCCTTAGAGCGAAGCTGGTCGACGTTCAGATACTCGCCACCGCAGAGCAACTGATTCTGGAAGTTGAGGAACACCTGCAATACGTTGCGCTCCTTCAGCTTGATATCATCGCTCTTTTGGTTCTGCTCAGGAGGAGGCGGCAGACGACGCGCCAAACCCTGGTCAGTATCCATTGAGGTAGTAAGCAAGAAGAAAATCAACAACAGGAAAGAAATGTCCGCGGTTGAACTTGAGTTTAACTCAGGAACTTCTTTTTTATCCTTTGCCATGTTTCTTTCTCCTTATAATTTTAATCTGTTTCTGATACCAAATGCAATCATCAGCACTACCAGAACACCAATCTCAACGTAGATGGTGTATGCGAACATATCACCTACAGCAAGCCATGGAGCCTGGTTCTCGCTACCGGTGTAACCTACCAGAGTAAGAGGAGTGTTGTCACCCATAGCATATGTAACGGCCATCAAAGCGACCAAGGCGATAACGCCAAGCAGAGACTTGATAGCAGACTTGGGGCTGTCTTTCAAAAGTGAACCGTACTGGATGATAGCAGCTATAACTGTAACTGCAATCGTAGCCAATACCAAAGCGTACATCCAATAAACCAGAGTATCGGTCTGGGCAGGCATCGAGAGCGTAGTGTCAACGCCGAGAGCCAGATGCTCGTCAGCAGTTGCCTCGCCGCCAAAGTAGAACATCGCGAATACTATGAGAGATACTGCCAAGAGTATCCAGAGCACAGCACCCGATGCGTTCTGTATTTTAAACTTCTTCATAATATTATTCCTTACAGCAAATTATTTCTTGTACTTCAGGTTGTACTTTGTAATCATGTCAAGCAGAGTAACAGAAGAGTCCTCCATGTCGCTGGTGATAGACTCGATCTTTGACAGGATGTAGTTGTAGAACAACTGAAGGATAAGTGCAACAACGATACCGAAGATAGTTGTAATCAGGGCGACCTTCATACCACCTGCAACGACTGTAGGGCTGATATCACCGACTGCCTGAATTGTATCGAATGCCTGGACCATACCGATGACAGTTCCCAAGAATCCCAGAGACGGTGCCATGGCGATGAACAGTGTGATCCAAGAGCAACCCTTCTCAAGGTAACCAGCCTGAACGCCACCGTAAGATGTTACAGAACGCTCAACGACGTCAAGACCCTGATCGATACGGGTAAGACCCTGATAGTAGATAGAAGCGATAGGACCACGAGTATTGCGAGCCAGATCCTTTGCAGACTCAACGTCGCCGTTCTCGAGAGCTTCCTCGATTTTGCCTGTGAACTTCTTTGTGTTAATCTCAGCAAGCGACAGATAGATGATACGCTCGATGCAGAATGCAAGACCTACGACCATTGCGATAGCAACCAACGACATGAAGGATGCAGAACCTTCGATGAAGTAACGCTTAACGGTCTTGTGAAGGCTCTCACCCTCAACGGTGGTTGTCTCGGCAGCAGCATCCTGAGCTACAGCTACTTGAGTTGATCCAAATGCCAGGACACCCATCATAGCAACAATTGCAAATAACTTTTTCATTGTGTGTCTAATTTTTAAGATTAATTAATTGAATTATTTGTTATTATATTTACTGTTTATCTCGTTTATGTTTCTTGTCTTTTAGTACTCCAGGCGGAGAGAGGGGGATTCGAACCCCCGATACCCTTTTGGAGTATACACGCTTTCCAGGCGTGCCTCTTCAACCACTCGAGCATCTCTCCTTCAGCACTGAGCCTGAAATCGCCGCTAATTTACGCTTAATTTCCCAAGCCCAAAATGTTTTCAGCTACAAATGTATTCTTTTTTTCACTTTTGGTGTCTATAAGCATCGATTTATCTCTCTACAGTCCCTCCGAATTAATAAAAATTAAGCGAAGAGGGCGTCCTAACCATCTAAAGGTTGCCGAATAAAGACACTGCATTGGCAGTGGTTTGCTCAGCCACTTCATCGGGTGTTATGTTGTACGCATCGGCAACTTTGTCAAGTACGAATCTTACGAAAGATGTCTCGTTACGCTGACCACGATTCGGCACAGGTGCCAGATATGGAGAGTCGGTCTCAAGCAGGATTCGACTTAGCGGTATAGACGGAAGCACTGCGGGCAAGGCAGACTTTTTGAAGGTGACTATGCCGTTTATGCCAAGGAAGAAGTTCTCGAAGGAAAGCATATCCTGAACCTCTGGTTCGTCTGCCGTGAAGCTGTGGAAAACGCCTCGCAATCCAGTGGATTTATACTTGTCAAGCAACGCTTTTATATGTCCAAATGCCTTGCGACAATGAATCACTACAGGCAGGTCGAACTCCAATGCCCATCGTATCTGTTCTTCGAAAGCTTCGATCTGCTCATTTATATATGTGGAGTCCCAATACAGGTCGATGCCAATCTCACCAATGGCAATGAACGACTGACGGTTCTCCTCCAAGCTTTTACGGACAGCGACAAGCTCCTGATGCAGATTGGATGTCGTTACGGACGTTGGATGCAGTCCCATCATCGGACGACAGAAGTCGGGATAGTCTCTGCACATGTCAATGACACGATTGATAGTGGTCGAGTCGATGTTAGGCAACAGAGCTTTGACCACTCCTGCCTCACGTGCTCTCTGCACCACAGCGGCACGGTCTTCGTCGAATTCCTCGCCGTAGATGTGAGTATGTGTATCGACAATGCGTATCACGAGTTGCGCTTCTTGAGTTTGTCGAGCATGGCACGCAGAGCAGCCTTACTTTCTTCGGGCACGCTGACTGCCGCGAGACTTTCTTCAGCAAGATGCGAGAACGAATCAATCTGCCGCTCGCACTCCTCGCGGATTCCTACCTTATTATATATAGAGACTACAGCCTCTATCTTCTTCTCCGGTTCTGGATTCACTGCTTCAATCCACTTGACGAGTTCCGCCTTTTGCTCAGGCGATGCCAGTTCGGCGGCACGAATAAGCATGTAGGTCTTCTTGTTGCACAAGATGTCACCGCCAATCTTCTTGCCGAAGACGGATGTGTCGCCATAGACATCGAGCAGGTCGTCCTTCAGCTGGAAGGCAAGACCGAGGTTCACACCATATTTATATAGAGCATCGGCATCGGATGCAGAAGCGTCAGCCAGCAAAGCTCCCATCTTTAGTCCGCAAGCAAGAAGGACAGATGTCTTCAGACGAATCATGTCGATATACTCATCGACGGTGACATCCTCGCGTTGTTCGAACTCCATGTCGAGCTGTTGTCCTTCGCAGACTTCTATGGCAGTGCGTCCGAACAGGTCGAATGCCGAACGATGTTCGGGCTTCAAGCCTTCGGCAACATATTTATAAGCCAACATCATCATGGTATCGCCAGAGAGGATAGCGGCATTCTCATTCCACACCTTATGCACAACAGGCTTGCCGCGACGCAGGTCAGCCTTATCCATCAGGTCGTCGTGCAGCAGTGTGAAGTTATGATATATCTCAAGTCCTACAGCCTGATTGAGTATGGAATCGACATCATCGCGATAGAGGTTGTACGCCATAAGCATCAGCATAGGTCTCAAGCGCTTGCCGCCAAGCGACAGTGCGTATTCGATAGGAGCATACAGTCCTGTGGGATGATGCGAATAGTCGAGCGACGACAGGTGAGCGTTTATCTTGTCAAGGAGTTGTTCTGGTGTGTACATAGTGTTGCGGCTGTTACGTAAAGGCTGTTAGGGATGAGGGTTATAAGGCTATATGGCGAAGGTTATGAGGCGTACTTATGCAGACTTGTAGTCTAACGAAAAGAGGGCTGCCGGATAGCAGCCCTCTATGTTAAAGCTTTCTTGTCTGTTACGAACAAGCAGTATTACTGCAAGCGGAACATTACAGGAACAGTGTAGCGTACGCGTACTGGTTTACCACGCTGCTTGCCAGGTTTCCACTTCGGCATTGAGTTAACAACTCGAAGTGCTTCCTTGTCAAGGTAAGGATCCACACCACGGAGCACCGTTGCATCAACGATAGAACCATCGGTATTGACCACAAACTGTACAGTTACACGACCCTGTGTACCATTCTCCTGTGCGATAGCCGGGTAGCGGATGTTCTTGCTCAAGAATGCAAGAAGACCAGCCTGTCCACCATCAGGATACTCAGGCATTTCCTCAACGACCTGGAAGATTTCCTGCTCGCTGGGTTCCTCTTCTACTTCTTCCTCGATAACAGTCGGAGCTGTGTACTTGATTTCGACAGCCTCACCTGTTTCCTCTGAAGACATGATGGAAGACTCCTGAATGTCAGAGTCATCATCAACGATGGTCAGCGTCTCTGCGATTGAGGGAGCTGCTGCTGGAGGTGGAGCTGCCACCTGCTCAGGTTGTTCTGTGATAGGAATCTCAATTTCCTCTTCGAAGACTGTCTCGGTCACGCTCTGGCTTGTATCAATCTTCACGTCGCGCGTTGTCCATTCAAAGGCGACAAAGACTACTGCAAGCACCATTACATAACCGGCGATCAGCCAAGTGGACCGCTTACCTTCGAGGTCCGCTTTCGGTGATTTTTTAACTTCCATAAATTATGTTTTTAAAAATGGTGTTCGTTGTTGTGTGGAGCAAAGGTAGAACAAATATTTATATACAACATCGCCGCGTACTAAAAATTCCTTCGCAGACGGATATTTTTCATTTTTTAACCTTAAGCGCTATGGTCGGCACATCTCATGCACTGCCTACTGATGGAAATTGCGTACCTTTACTGCCCGTTTCGCCAACCCATCGCGGAGCAGACGGAAGTAATGACACACACCATATATATAATATGAATAAGATAAACATCGCAATAGACGGATTCTCATCATGCGGCAAGAGCACGATGGCAAAAGCACTGGCACGCAAGATTGGATATACATACATCGACAGCGGAGCAATGTATCGCGCCGTAACACTTGCCGCATTGGAGAACAACTGCTTCGATGCCGACGGCAAGGTGAATGAGCAGCGCGTGAAAGACATACTCGGTACAGTCAACATAGAATTCCATACCGACAAGGAGACAGGACGGCAGACGACAGAACTTAACGGCAAGGACGTGGAGACACAGATACGCAGCATGGAAGTGTCGACACGTGTGAGTCTGATAGCCGCACTGCCTTTTGTCCGCACAGAACTTGTCAAGCAGCAACAGTCAATGGGCAAGGACAAAGGTGTGGTGATGGACGGTCGCGACATTGGTACAGCAGTGTTTCCCGATGCAGAGATGAAAGTGTTTGTCACAGCATCGGCACAGGTCAGAGCCGAACGCAGATATGAAGAGCTAAAGGCTAAAGGACAGAGTGTCGACCTTGATGAGATACGTCGCAACATAGAGCAGCGCGACTACATTGACCAGCATCGTGAGGTGTCGCCATTGCGACGGGCCGACGATGCACTTCTACTCGACAACAGCTACATGAGCATTGCCGAACAGGACGAATGGCTGATGGCGGAATACCGCAAGGCATGTGGCATACAATAATAATATAGGTGTCTGGGACAATGACGAAGATTGAGATTGACAACGGTTCGGGCTTCTGCTTCGGCGTGACTACTGCTATACACAAGGCAGAAGAGGAACTGAAGAAAGGCGGTCCGTTGTATTGCCTTGGCGACATTGTGCACAACAGTCGCGAGGTGGAACGTCTGCAGGAGATGGGACTTATCACCATCGACCACAGCCAACTTGCCAATCTGCATAATGCCAAGGTGCTGCTTCGTGCACATGGTGAGCCGCCGGCAACATACGAGACAGCCCAACGCAACAACATCGAGATTATTGATGCCACCTGCCCGATGGTATCGACACTGCAGCGACGCATCAAGAAAGAGTATGACCATAAGGATGACCCCGACAAGCAGACGGTGATATTCGGCAAGAACGGACATGCCGAAGTGTTGGGACTTGTGGGGCAGACCGAAGGCAATGCCATAGTCATCGAGAGCCTTGAGGAAGCTAAGAAGCTGGACTTCAGCAAGAGCATACGTCTGTATTCGCAGACAACCAAGCCGCTCGACGAGTTCAAGGACATCGTGGAATATATCCGCGAGCACATATCTCCCGAAGCTTCTTTCGAGTCGTTCGATACCATCTGTCGTCAGGTAGCCAACAGAATACCCAACATCAGAAGGTTTGCAGCACAGCACGACATGGTCTTCTTCGTCAGCAGTACCAAGAGCTCTAACGGCAAGGTGCTGTTTCGCGAATGTCTGAAGGCGAATCCTAACACACACTTCATCGAAAGTCCCGAAGACATCAACGGCATGGAGCTGTCTGGCATATCGTCAATAGGCATCTGTGGTGCCACTTCTACGCCCAAATGGCTAATGGAAGAAATATCGCAGGCAGTAGCCGATAAGTTGAAATAATAAATCTTTATATTTGCAGCACAAAATCTTATAATTAACACCATGAGCGAAGTAAAATGTATCGGTATTCTCACTTCGGGCGGTGATGCGCCGGGAATGAACGCAGCAATCCGTGCCGTGACACGTGCAGCCATATACCATGGCCTCACAGTGAAGGGAATCTACAGAGGTTATAAAGGACTGATAACCGATGACATCAAGGAATTCAAGAGCCAGAACGTGAGCAACATCATCCAGCAGGGTGGTACAATACTGAAGACTGCGCGAAGCAAGGAGTTCATGACGCCAGAAGGTCGTCAGATTGCCTTCGACAATATGAAGAAGGAAGGCATAGATGCATTGGTCATCATCGGAGGCGACGGTTCGCTCACTGGAGCACGCCAGTTTGCACAGGAGTTTGACGTTCCTTGCATCGGTCTGCCTGGTACTATCGACAACGACCTCTATGGTACCGACACCACCATTGGTTACGACACTGCACTAAACACCATACTTAGTTGCGTCGACAAGATACGCGACACAGCCACGAGCCACGACCGTCTGTTCTTCGTAGAGGTCATGGGACGTGATGCAGGCTTCCTTGCACTCAACAGTGCGATAGCAGCTGGAGCCGAGGCAGCCATCATACCTGAGTTCGAGACAGAGTTCGACCAGCTTGAGGAGTTTATAAAGAATGGCTTCCGCAAGTCTAAGAACAGTAGTATCGTCATTGTAGCCGAAAGTCCGCGCACAGGTGGTGCAATGCACTATGCAGAACGTGTGAAGAACGAGTATCCGCAGTATGATGTACGCGTCACAATACTTGGACACCTTCAGAGAGGTGGTAGTCCTTCGGCACACGACAGAATCTTGGCAAGCCGCCTTGGTGCTGCAGCCATAGATGCCTTAATGGACGGACAGCGCAATGTTATGGTCGGCATACAGAACGACAAGGTTGTCTACGTTCCGTTCTCGAAAGCCATAAAGAACGACAAGCCAATCCAGCGCGAGCTTGTCGAGGTGCTGCGTTCACTGTCCATCTGATTCGCTACACCTTATATTATTGGTGGGTTCTATAAATTCCCACCGTAATGAAATAATAAATTAACTAATATACGTGAGTTACGTTTTGTCATCTTGCGGTCTCTTTTCGGTCCAATTCGCCCGTTCGCTCAGTCGTATAGCCCGCTATACTCCTTTGCTCTCAGACAAATTGCCCTCGAAAATAACCTCGCAATCTGACAAAGCCAATTTATAGAACCCACCTATACAATGCGGGGAGACCAGCCGGCCTCCCCGCACTTTTTGTATTCACTGAACGCTCAATCAGAACAGCTTCAAGCCTTCGCCATCAGGATTGTTGCGAACCTCGCACTTGTCGTTGAGCATCATAGTAGCACGCTGCGTAGCATCGAATGCCGGCCATTCTGGCAGAGCCGAGCAGTTGGGGTTGCCTGTACGCATAAACGACAACAGTGCCTCAGACATCTTGTCGGACAGAGCACGCGGACGAGCACCACCACCAGAATGGGTCAACATCTTATCGGTATTGCGGAACCAGAAGCAGATGTCTATGCAGTGGAAAGCACGTGCACGACCATTGAACGTCGATGGATTGTAGCCGAACCATGCCAGATAGACAGGAGCTTTCTGCTGTGCCTTGGCAATAGCCGAGTTGACAACAGCTGTACGCGGACTGGTAATCATGCCAATCAAGTCGCCAGAGTTAGCCTCAGGGAATGCTGCCTGATAAGCATCGACAATAGCCTTGGCATCTTTGTCCTTATATCTGTTCTGTACCCAGTTGACGAGAGCATCATGGTCCAAAGTCTCGAGTGAAGGATCACTCAGAGCAGGACTGAACTCGGATGTTGTGGAGCAGAATATCATTGGGATGTCTGCAGACGGTGCATTGACATCGTCGTAGTATCCTTCTGCAGGGATATGCTTACCATCGGCAACAGGCTGGAAGCCACCGCGCATGATGCCTGTAGTTCCCTGCTTCTGATTGAACTCCTGTGCTGCCTTGTTTGCCAGAGCAAAGTACTCACGCCACGGCATCTGCTGCAGTTGTTCGACTGTCTTGCCCGATGACTTCACGATGTACTTGCCCAGTTCACGGCTGTAGTCCTGCGACAGAGCCTTCGTAGAGTTACCGCTAAGTGCAACGCCCTTATGTATCAAACCCTTTGTCTCAGGCATTGAAACGAGTGTGCAGACCTTGGCACCGCCACCCGACTGTCCCATGATTGTGACATTACCAGGGTCACCACCAAAGTTGGCAATGTTCTTATTGACCCACTTCAAGGCAGCAACCATGTCGAGTGTACCGGCATTACCCGAATCCTCATACTTGGCATCTACGCCAGAGAAGTCACTGAAGCCAAATACGTTAAGTCTGTGATTGACCGATACGAAGACCACGTCACCATAGCGTGCGAGGTTTTCTCCGTGATATCCGTCCTGCTCTATTGCATTACCTGCAGCATAGCCACCGCCATGGAACCATACGAGTACGGGGCGGTTCTTGCCGTCAGCTATACCCTTTGTCCATACATTGAGCACGAGGCAGTCCTCGTCGAGATTGGTATAGTTCCAATGATCGCGGAAGGCTCCTGTACCTGTTGTGTAGTTGGGGTCGTTCTGCGGAGCGCAGTTGCCATAGTAAAGGGTCTGCTTGATGCCGTCCCATGCTTCAGGCTCCTGCGGAGGCATAAAGCGGTTGGTACCTGTGGTGTTGGCACCATAAGGAATACCGAGGAAGGTGTACACGTCGCGCGACATGTATCCTTGAATCTTGCCATACTGCGTCTGGGCAATGGCAATGTCGTCGCCAACGAGTATCTGTGGCTCATCGGCAGTAGCGTTTTCACCTGTCCCATTCTGTTGTGCACCGGAGCAAGCTCCTAAGGCAACAGCCAGTGAGGCGACAGCAATAACATTTGCAAATGTCTTTTTCATAATATAGTTGTATTAAATTGAGATTAAACTGAGCGCAATTTAGGGATAGTATCTGAGAATGCCAAGCATTTCACAACATACTTTTGTTCATGGGATTGGCAGCCTATTCCGTATGGCATAAAGAAAGGCGTGCCGCACGCGACACGCCTTCTCTATTACTTGGCTTGAACCAATAAGTAGTCTTACTTGCTCTGGTTCTCCGGACGCAGCTGACGTACAGTCTCTGCCGTGCGCCACATCTCGTTGTCGTGGATAGCCTTCAGCTCAGCATTCAGCTTCTCACGATAGTCTGGCTTAGAGTTGCTGTCGATAGAGATCTGAGCCTCATTGCCGGTCTTAACGCTATTATACAGCTGCTCCATGACAGGCTTGATGGCATCGTGGAAACGCGGAGCCCAGTCCAAAGCACCACGCTGTGCTGTGGTTGAGCAGTTAGCATACATCCAGTCCATACCCTTCGCTGCGAACAGAGGCATAAGTGACTGTGTAAGCTCTTCGACTGTCTCGTTGAATGCTTCAGATGGAGTATGTCCGTGCTCACGCAGTGTCTCATACTGAGCAAGCAGCAATCCGTGGATAGCACCCATCAATGAGCCACGCTCACCAGTCAGGTCAGATACAGCCTCACGCTGGAATGTTGTCTCGAACAGATAGCCAGAACCGATGCCAATGCCAAGAGCCAGTGTACGGTCAAGAGCCTTGCCTGTAGCATCCTGATATACAGCGTATGAAGAGTTGATACCACGGCCCTCGAGGAACATTGAGCGCAGTGATGTGCCCGAGCCCTTAGGTGCAACCATTATGACATCGACATCCTTAGGAGGAACACAGCCTGTGCGGTCGCTCCATGTGATGGCGAAACCATGAGAGAAGTACAGGGCCTTGCCAGCCTTGAGGCACTTATTGATTGTAGGCCATACGCTCATGACAGCTGCATCAGACAGCAGGCACATTACGATAGTACCCTTCTCAGCAGCTTCCTCAATAGAGAACAGAGTCTTACCTGGTACCCATCCGTCGGCAACAGCCTTGTCGTATGTCTTGCCCTGACGCTGGCCAACGA
This sequence comes from uncultured Bacteroidaceae bacterium, assembly GCA_964465765.1. Lineage (GTDB taxonomy): Bacteria > Bacteroidota > Bacteroidia > Bacteroidales > Bacteroidaceae > Bacteroides. Next base: position 11,352 of record CAYXLA010000003.1, read on the forward strand.
TAACGTTAAAGCCATTGTCGCGCAGGTTCTGCGACTGTCCAGGACCCTGAACGCCGTAGCCCAGCACTGCAATTGTCTCATCCTTCAGAATCTCACGAGCTTTCTCCAATGGGAACTCTTCGCGTGTCATCACTTCCTCAATGACACCTCCAAAATTCATCTTTGCCATTTCTTAAAGTTTTTTGTGTGGCACCTTTACGCGCCACGTGGTTTAACTTAATATGTTTATTGTTTTTGTTTTCTGTCTTGCATAATCATCTTCGACCGTGCCACAACCTCCGTGCCGTTCTTGCGTATCTCGACGTTGAAGATGTCATCGCCTTCCTTGTCGACGTAGAAATACAGGCTGTCGCCGTCGAAGGTCTCTGCCACGTAGGCTATCTCGAACCTGCGCACCGACTTCTCCTTGTACATGCTCACAGGGAAGAGGTCGAGCACATGCTCTATGTAGCGAATGCTGTTGACGTGGCCATTGATGTCGATGTCGCTATACTTCACGTCCACGACCGCTACCGGCTCGGTGCTCTCCACCTTTATCCTCGATGGCTTGTCGATGGGACATGGCTTGTCGCACAGATAGTCGGTGATGTTGCTGCCGTGTATCACTGCCATGTCGACAGGCTTGCGGGTGTTGGCATTTATCATTGCCCACACAGACTTGCCATAGGCAATGGTCTGTCCGTCCTTGTCGAGCACGGCGAAGTCGCGGTCGGTGAACAGACGGTAGACGTCCTCTACCCATGTCTGTATGGAGAAAGGATCATATTGCACGGGCAGGTCATTCATCTCTATGGCCAGTCGCGACAGCACCCACGTATAGTTCTCGCTGTTCAACCGTTTCATGCCAAAGCCTCGGTCGGCAGCATGAAAGCCGGCGGCATTCAGCATCTGGTTGCCAAGCACACCTAGTGTAAGGTGTCCCGTGAAGTCCACATGGAATGGCTCTGCAACAAACTGATATGTTCCTATCTTCTCCTCCATCGCTCTTTCACTCCTTGTTGCCCTTTGCCTTTCTTTCGGCATCGCGCTTTGCTTCGCGATCGGCGAGGTAGTCGTTCACGCGCTCTCTATAGTCGGTCGTTATGGCTATTCTGCCCGAACGCACGAACTGGAGCACGCAGTCGAGGGCTGCAAGCTCTTGGTTCAAGTTGGTTATCTCGTCACTCATGCCGTCCTTCTCGACTATGGAGTACACGGAGTTCACCTCGACTATGCGTGCCGAGTAGCGGCGTATGACCTTCGAAATCTCCTTATTCTTCTCGAGCACGGGTGTCGACACCTTGTAGAGTGCCACTTCATGCTGATAGATTTCATCGTTAGTGAAGTAGCGTGCACGAATCACGTCGATCTTCTTCTCTATCTGCTTTGTCACGCACTCTATCGTGTCAGGCTCCGACCATGCTGTTATGGTGTACTTGTGTACGCCCTTTATCGACGATGCCGACACATTGAGGCTCTCGATGTTTATCTGCCTACGTGTGAAGACTGCCGTCACTTGGTTCAGCACACCTGCAACGTTCTCCGAATGTACTATTATGGTGTACAGTTTCTTTCCCGAATTTGCTGTCATTCTCTCTATGTATGTACTTGTTGTCTGTGCGTTTCCTAATTCTCTGTCTCAAGCATGATGTCGCTTATCGAACTGCCCGGAGGTGTCATCGGCAGAATGTTCTCTTCCTCGATGACACATGCCTCAAGCAGGAACGGTCCGTCGGTAGCGAGCATGGTGTCAACAGCTCCTGCCAGCTCCTCACGCTTAGTAACCCTTACAGCCTTGATGCCATAGGCATCGGCAATCTTCATATAGTCGGGGTTCATCATGTGCGTAAACGAGTAGCGACGGTTATAGAACATCTCCTGCCACTGGCGTACGTTGCCGAGGAAATGGTTGTTGAGCATCACAATCTTGACCGGTGCCTTCTGCTCCATGATTGTTCCAAGCTCCTCGATAGTCATCTGCATGCCACCGTCACCCACGAAGAGACACACCGTCCTGTCGGGTGCACCGAACGTAGCACCTATAGCTGCCGGCAGTCCAAAGCCCATGGTTCCCAGTCCGCCAGATGTCACCATGCTGCGACGTTCCTTAAGATGGAAGTAGCGTGCCGATGTCAGCTGGTTCTGTCCTACGTCTGTCACGAGCACTGCTTCGTGCTTCGTGGCTTCGGCAACAGCATTCACCACCTCACCGTAGGTCATTGCCTGCGATGTGGGGTTCAGCTCTCCCTTTATCACCTTGTCGTACTCCAGCTTCTCGTATGTCTTGAAGCTGTCGACCCAGCGTGTATGCTTGGCGGGCTTCAGCAACTTCGTCACCTCTGCCAGCGTATTCTTACAGTCGCCCAAGACAGCGAGGGTGGTCTTCACGTTCTTGTTTATCTCGGCAGGGTCGATGTCGAAGTGTATCACCTTTGCCTGCTTTGCATAGTTGGGCACATAGCCTGTGACGCGGTCGCTGAAGCGCATGCCCACAGCTATCAGCACGTCGCACTTGTTGGTGTTGACGTTAGGTCCTATGTTGCCATGCATGCCAAGCATGCCTTTGTTGAGCGGATGATTGTATGGCATTACCGAAAGGCCCAGCATTGTCTCGCCGAATGGCAGGTCTGCCTTCTCTACAAAAGCTTTCAGCTCATCCTGTGCATTGCCCAGTTCTACGCCCTGTCCCACGAGCACAAACGGCCGTTTAGCTTCGTTTATCATGTCGGCAGCTGCCTTCACAGCGTCGTTGTCGACCTCGGGCACAGGCTTGTAGCTGCGAATGTAGTCTATCTCTATCGGCTCGTATTCCGTCAGTTCGTCCTGCACATTCTTAGGGAAGTCCAGCACCACAGGTCCCGGACGGCCGCTCTTAGCTATATAGAACGCGCGTGCAATGGCACTTGCCACGTCATCGGCACGACGTATCTGGTAGCTCCATTTCGATACAGGCTGTGTCAGACCTACCCAGTCTACTTCCTGGAAAGCATCTGAGCCGAGAGCCGACATGCCCACCTGTCCGGCAATGACAACTATAGGAGTGCTGTCGAGCATGGCATCGGCAATACCGGTAATTGTGTTTGTGGCTCCAGGACCGCTCGTCACCAGGCACACACCTACCTCACCCGACACGCGGGCATAGCCTTGTGCGGCATGCACTGCTCCCTGCTCGTGGCGTACAAGCACGTGCTTTATCTTGTCCAGATGGTCGTACAGTGTGTCGTATACAGGCATGATGCCGCCTCCTGGATAGCCGAAGATTGTCTTCACGCCATGAGACTCGAGCGAACGGATAAACGCTTCAGAACCTTTTATCTTTTCTTTTGCCATATTATCTGTCTTACTTTTTTTGTTCTTAGATCAATCTCACTGCACCCTTGTCGGCCGAGCTCACCATAGAGGCATAAGCCCTCAAGCTCTTGGGCACTTCGCGCTGTCGTGTCACCGGTTGCTGCTGACGCTGTGCCAGCTCTTCATCACTCAGCTTCACGTTTATGGAGCGCGACGGTATGTCAATCTCAATGATGTCGCCGTCCTTTATCTTGCCGATGTTGCCTCCGGCAGCTGCCTCAGGCGATATATGGCCTATGCTCAAGCCCGATGTGCCGCCACTGAAGCGACCATCGGTAATCAATGCACATGCCTTGCCAAGGTGACGCGACTTGATGTATGATGTTGGGTACAGCATCTCCTGCATTCCAGGACCGCCCTTAGGACCCTCGTTGGTTATGACAACCACATCACCTGCTACCACACGCTTCTCATCGAGGATGCCTTCGCAAGCAGCCTCCTGCGAGTCGAACACCTTTGCCGGTCCACAGAAGTGGAACAGGCTTTCGTCTACTCCGGCTGTCTTTATCACACAACCATCCTGTGCGATGTTTCCCTTGAGCACTGCCAGACCGCCGTCTTTGGTGTAGGCATGCTGAAGGTCGCGTATGCATCCTTCTGCGCGGTTGGTGTCGAACTCCTTATAATATGTCTCCTGCGAACCGAGCACATTGCTAAAGCGATCTGCCGGTGCACTGAGGTAGATGCGGCGAGCCTCATCGGATGCATTGTCTGTCTCTACAGTGTATTTCTCTATCTCCTCTGCCAGCGTCATGCCATCGACACGCTTCAGCGAGGTATCTACAAGACCGCCCTTAGCCAGCTGCTGCATAATGGCAACGATGCCTCCGGCACGTCCCACATCCTGCACATGATATTTATTGGTGTTAGGTGCCACCTTGCACAGGCAAGGCACCTTACGGCTCAGGGCATCGATGTCATCCATCTTGAAGTCTACCCCGCCCTCGTGTGCCACAGCCAGCAAGTGCAGCACGGTGTTGGTAGATCCGCCCATGGCTATGTCGAGTGACATGGCATTCAGGAACGCCTGACGTGTAGCTATGCTGCGTGGCAACACGCTCTCGTCACCGTCTTCATAGTACTTGTATGCATTCTTTACTATGAGCTGTGCAGCCTCCTGCATCAGACGCTTACGGTTGGCATGTGTTGCCAGCACTGTTCCATTGCCAGGCAAAGCCAAGCCAATGGCTTCGTTCAGACAGTTCATTGAATTGGCAGTGAACATGCCCGAGCAGCATCCGCATCCCGGACATCCTGTCTGCTCCAGTTCTGCAAGGTCGGCATCGGAGAAAGACTTGTCTGCACCCTTCACCATCAAGTCAATCAGGTCCACCTGACTGCCTTTGTAGTGTCCTGCCTCCATAGGTCCGCCCGATACGAACACCGTCGGTATGTTAAGCCTCATGGCTGCCATCAGCATTCCCGGAGTAATCTTGTCGCAGTTGCTGATGCATACCAGTGCATCTGCCTTATGTGCGTTGACCATGTACTCTACAGAGTCGGCGATGATGTCGCGCGAAGGCAACGAATACAACATTCCGTCGTGTCCCATTGCGATGCCGTCGTCGATGGCTATGGTGTTGAACTCGGCCGCAAAGCAGCCCAGCTTCTCTATCTCCTGCTTCACAATCTGTCCGGCTTCATGCAGATGCACATGACCTGGTACAAACTGTGTGAACGAATTGGCGATGGCAATGATGGGCTTACCCATCTGCTCGCGCTTCATGCCATTAGCCACCCATAAGGCTCTGGCACCCGCCATGCGGCGGCCCTGAGTGCTGAACGAACTACGTAACTGGTGTTTCATCTCTTGTCTTTTTATCTTTACCATACCAAAAGAGCCTTTCTGCACATGTCGTGAAGAAAGGCTCAATCTTTTATTTTTTCTTGTTGCTGCAATGAAACGCAATGCCAAACAACCTTCTTCACGCTGCGGGTGTTGTGACCACCACGACGTTGACGATAATAATGCTAACGGATAGCACCACTAGCTGAATGGCTGATGTGACAGTGCGCAACATCTTTGTCTGATATTCTTTTAACGGCGACAAAGGTAAGAAGTTTTCCTGACATACACCAACGATGGCGAATATTTTATTAGGCAAAAAGATTTCCAATCGTAAGAAAATGGGCTCGCATTATTACAAGTTGAAAGATTGAATCGCCACAACAAAGCAAACTTGCAAGCAAAAAGACCGATATACACCCGGCAGATACCCGCCGGGACAGCTGCCCCTGTATACTCTCCCTGCCGTAGACAGTGCATTGCTTTGGTGCTTGCAGCATATTACCTTGGCACCTATAGTATATATGTATTGGCGCCAGCAGTATATTACATTAGTACTTGAAGTATACTCTGTTGGTACTTAAAGTATATCTCTGTTGGTACTTGAAGTATATATGTGTTGGCTCCAGAATATATCTTACTTGCTCATACCAAGGCTTGCAATATTCGTACCAAGGCTTGGTATGTAAATTGCAAAGCTTGGTATGATAATTGCAAGGTTTGGTATGAGGATCTCGGATATCTTCTCGACGGAAGTCAAATAGCTGCGAAGGCCTACGAGGATATACTAAACATCGAAGATGAGGGCATTGCAACGTACCAATATATGCTATAGACGGCACAGAGTGTACGTTTATTGATATAAGTCAATTGCAGTCTGCCACAGAAGCCTTACATTTGTCTTCATAATCTTATAATCTAGTACGAAGTAACATGACGACACAGCGCATATTGGCGTTGTCACTGTTGCTCTCAACAGCCGTACCCATGGCTGTACAGGCACAGGACAACGTGCAAGGCAGGGACTCAGTTCCCTCGACCAAAGAAGAGAAGAACCGCAACATCATGCTTAATGCATCGAGCTCGGTACAGCCAAGACAGATATCAATTGGTTTGCCCAACGGCGAGGCAGTCACTATATTCGAGGACGGTACGCCAGAGAGCTACCTGTTCTGGCCACACTATCCGTACTATTCATGGCGTAGCAGCGTGAGCCACAAAGATCAGGCACTGCTGTCGCTGAGCGAGAGCACGCTGCAGTATGGCGAGTGCAACTACATTCTCAACTCTACCACACTGCATGGCACCGACAAGTTCGACGGACGTGCCAAGTACACCACCGACATCTACGGCAAACAGGTATTCGACGTGAATGCCAGCGGTCCTCTGGGACACGGTTGGGGATATACGGTTGGTACATATCAGGGATTCGACCCCGGTAGCAACCATCTTGATGCAATGCCGCTGCAAGACCGCATGCATATATATAAGGTGGGACTGAACAAGGAGTTTGCCGACGGACGAGGTCAGATGAGCCTGCTGTACAAGTACTCGTCGTATACGTCCGTGACCGACAACAACGGACTGTTCTACTACAATGGTGAGGATGGCAGTGTCGACAAGTTCGATGATTTCAACCTTGGACGCGACCAGTTGTTGGCAGACTACGACCATCTTAGCTATGTCGATGTGCGCACTGGCGAGATGCGACGTACCACTCTCGACGATGCCTCGACAAGGACCAACCATGCACTGACATTCAACCTGGACTATCGCATCAACGACCTGACGTCGTTCACTCTAAGCAGCAAGCTGAAGAAGAGCGACGACAAAGCTGCCATGATAAAGCTGGCAGGAATCTTCAACACGACAACTGCCGACGGCTATACCTACGACGACGGCACTCCCTACAGCGGCAATGTGCAGAACCGCTACGTGCTGTTCTTCGACGGATTCGAACGCAGCTGGATGACCACAGCACAGCTTAACGGTACATCGACGAATGGTCGGCACAAGTGGCGTGTAGGACTGAACGAATGGTACAACAACGCAGGCATCGCCGGCAGTACTGTGGTCTACTCCCACGAAGCAAAGAAGTCGCCTCGCCGATTGCTGGTGAACGGCAGCGACGGTACATCATTCAACGACGGCGGTGAGTTCTACGACGGACACGAGAACCGCCTTGCACTCTTCGCGTCAGACGATTGGGACATCAGCGACCGACTGTGGCTTTCTCTGGGTCTTCGCCTTGAGTGGATGAACCAAGGCGGCAAGGCTGCACTGGCATATACACAGGATGGCACGCTGATTGAACCACGCAACGTGCGCAAAGAGAAGTATTCGATAGCCACCGACGGTGTGAAGAACAGCTTCGGCACATACAACTGGTTCAACCCAGCCTTCACTCTCAACGCACGCTACACCATAGCACAGGGATTCGGATTGGTTGGCGAATATGTCCACGTCAGACAACGTCCCAACCTCCAGGATTATGCCGGTCCGTACATGCCACTCGACAAGCCAGTGGATGTGAACATGGCTCGCGGCGGAATCTATTGGAATAACGACTGGATTCAGATGACATCGCAACTGACATACATCAGTCAAACCAACTACAAATATCGTTGCCAGTTCACCAATCCGCTCGATGCCAGCGAGACGATAACGCTGCCCATAACATGGGACGTATCGACAATCGGGTGGACAACAGATGCTGTGATAACACCGTTCAAGGGCTTCTCGTTCCACGGACTACTGACACTGCAAGACCCGAAGTATGGCAACTGCACCTTCCAGCCCACTTTCAGCACGGGCAAAGGCGAGCTGTATGACTTCAACGACAAGACTGTCATGGCAATGTCGAAGCTCATAGTCGAGCTCGACCCGCAATACCAGACCGACGACTGGCGCTTCTGGCTGAGCTTCAGATACCAGAGCAAGCAGTACATCAACCGTACCAACTCGCTCTACTTCAAGGGACGCTGGGAGACCTTCGGCGGTATTGACTACACCGTAAACGACCATCTGTCGCTGCAGCTCAATGTCATTAACATACTGAACCAGAAGGGTGCAAGCGGCAGTATAGCAGCCGCCGACCTCGCCACAGATGTCGATGCCTACAAGCACCACTACCTGATGTCGGGCACATATATCCGTCCGTTCTCAATGGAGCTGACGGCTGCCATCAAGTTCTGAGAGTATATATCAGTACTTCATGACATGCACCGACGGCATGAATTTGTGCCCACCGACAGGCATTTTGCGATATTGCGGAAAAGGTTTACCTTTACGGCTGTAAAGAGAACATTACCCGCATCATTGCACAAACGAAACTAACAAGTATTCAACATGGAACAGACTGAAAACAAATTTATCTCTCTGAGCTACAAGCTCTACACCATAGAAGACGGCGACAAGGACCTGGCAGAGGAAACGACAGACCAGAGGCCGTTCGACTTCATCTCGGGAATGGGACTGACGATTCCTGCCTTCGAGGAACAGGTTTGCGGACTGAAGGCGGGCGACAGCTTCGACTTCACCATAAAGAAGGAAGATGCCTACGGCGAGTATGACGACAGTCAGGTGGCAACACTGCCCAAGACGACATTCGAAATCGACGGACAATTCGACGATGAGCATATCGTCGAGGGAGCCATAATACCGCTGATGACAGCCGACGGACAACGCTTCAACGGTAGCGTAAGTGCAATCACCGATACGGAGGTGACGGTCGACCTCAACCATCCACTTGCAGGATGTGACCTGCAGTTTGTAGGCGAAGTCATCGAGTCACGCCCTGCTACAAAGCGTGAGGTGGAGCAGATGAAGAAGATAATGAGCGGCGAAGCAGGCTGCGGCTGCGGAGGCAACTGCGATGGCGGATGCAAGAAAGAAGGCGGCTGTGGCGGATGCGGCGGATGCTGACAATCACAGATAAGCGATGAACAAAGGCAGTCTTAATGGCTGCCTTTGTGCGTTTCAATGATTGCCTTTGCGCATTTCAATAGCAACCTTTGTGCGTTTCAACGGCAACCCTTGGGCATTTCAATGACAACCCTTGTGCGTCATAATGTCGAGCACCACACGGTCGGTCTCGTTCATGCCACGGCAGCCAATGTCGGTGAGATTGTGTATAGAGACATCTACATCATCGTCGATGATGCCTTCCATACTTGTGACATGACGGTTCTCCATCGCCATTACTGCCGAAAGCATTGCAGTCGATACGCCCGTGGTTACCTTCAGTGAACAGCTGGGCTTGGCGCCATCGCACAACATGCCGGCAATATTTGCAATCATGTTCTTGACAGCATAGGTAATCTGCTGATACGTACCTCCCATGAGATATGTGATGCCACAACTCGACCCCGTGGATGCTACGACGCAACCGCAGAGTGCAGACAAGCGGCCGAGGCTCTGCTTTATATGTATTACCGTGAGATGGCTGAGCGTCAGTGCACGCACCAACTCTTCATGGCTTTTGTGTGTCTCTTCGGCGTAGACCACCACAGGATTGGTGCACGAAATGCCCTGATTGCCACTGCCTGAATTGCTCATGACAGGAATCATGGCTCCGCTCATGCGTGCATCACAGGCTCCTGAAGTGCTGGCAAGTATGCGTGAGAAGATGCTGCATCCCATGAGGCGTTCCTCGGTGGGACCTTGAAGCATACGTCCCAGACCGTGGCCGTAGTCACCCTTGAGGGAATACTCGGCAGCCTTGCAGTTCAGTCGTGCCGCCTCCATGATGAATTCTATCTCTTCCAACGGTGCTGTAGTGGCAAAGTCGTAGACACGACGGAACGTCAACGGAACATCGTCGGCATCGTCTGTACCGGCTTCTCCAGCAGGCTTACGCTTGTCGAGCGACACTGCACCGTCAAGACTGAGGTATACGAAGTCGGTATGTCCGCCGGCGATGATAGCCACAGCCTCGTGCCCATCTGCACTGCAATGTACCTCGGCATATAGTTTCTCGGTGATTCCTTCCTTCAAGGAGATGTCGATGCGCTTCTCGGCAATGTAGTTCTTGCCGCGCTCCACAGCCTCGGGAGTGCAGTCCTTGAGCACTTCAAGCTGGTATTCGGAACGTCCGATGAGTGCTCCGAGGGCAACAGCTATCGGCAAACCAATCATGCCTGTGCCTGGTATGCCCACGCCCATGGCGTTCTTCAAGATGTTGGGACTTAGAAGCACGTCTATGTGCTGCGGTACGCAGCCCAGCAGTTCAGTGGCTCGTGCCACACACAGTGCCACACACATGGGTTCGGTACACCCTATTGCCGGCACGACCTCGCGCTTTATAAGGCGAATGATCTGCCGTCTCTCCTCTTCTGTCATTGTGTTACCAAGTTTTTCTGTTGACGGCACAAAATTAGTACATTAGAAAACACGAGCCTATCGAAGTAGAGACAAATCCATTAAATATGTCAGTCAGGGCAGACAGGAAGCGGAAGCATCTGCCCATGAAACTGGCAGTGAAAAGCAGTGTATATCGGAAAAACTGCTTACCTTTACGCTGTCCGGTCGCAGTATGGCCGGAAGAGTCGATAACCAACAAGGCGGAGGAGATACAAGAGACGATGTTCAACACATTCGGCAACATATACCGCCTGACCAGCTTCGGAGAGTCGCACGGTCAGGCAATAGGCGGCGTCATCGATGGAATGCCGGCAGGGATAATCATAGACGAGGACTTCGTGCAGCACGAACTTGACCGACGGCGCCCAGGACAATCGGCACTGACGACAAGCCGTAAGGAACCGGACAAGGTAGAATTCCTTTCGGGCATCTTCGAAGGACGGTCAACAGGCTGTCCCATTGGCTTTGCGGTGCAGAACACCAATCAGCACTCGAAAGACTATAGCGACATAAAGGACCTGTTCCGCCCATCGCACGCGGATTATACCTATACATATAAATATGGTGTACGCGACTATCGCGGCGGAGGACGTTCGTCGGCACGCGAGACAATAGCACGTGTGGTCGGTGGAGCACTGGCGAAACTGGCACTGCAGGAACTCGGCATCAACATCACAGCATACACGCGGCAGGTTGGAGACATTAGCCTCAGCGGCAGTTATAAGGACTACGACCTGACAGCAGCAGAGACCAACGACGTGCGTTGTCCTGATGCTGCAACGGCAAAGAAGATGGAAGAGCTGATTCGACAGGTGAAGGACGACGGCGACACCATTGGCGGAACCGTGGAATGTGTTGTCCGTGGCTGTCCTCCAGGAATCGGCGAACCTGTCTTCGGCAAGCTGCATGCCGCACTTGGTGCAGCCATGCTGGGCATCAACGCTGCAAAGGGATTTGAATACGGTGAGGGCTTTGCCGGCATCGGCATGAGAGGCTCCGAGCAGAACGACGTATTCTTCAACGACAACGGACGCATCAGCACACGCACAAATCACTCCGGCGGCATTCAAGGCGGCATCAGTAATGGACAGGACATTTACTTCCGTGTGTTGTTCAAACCCGTGGCAACTCTGCTGCGCGAACAAGATACCGTAGACACAAGCGGCAACAATACGAAGATCAACGTCCATGGACGTCACGATCCTTGTGTATTGCCACGTGCAGTGCCTGTGGTTGAAGCTATGGCAGCAATGACGATATTAGACTATTACCTGATAAACAAAACCAGAAGACTATGACAGACGAGTACTTCAAAGAGAACGAACAGCGCATGCTGGACGAGCTGTTCAGCCTGATACGCATACCGAGCATCAGTTCGGAACCGGAGCACCACGACGACATGCTGGCATGTGCCGCACGTTGGAAAGAACTGCTTACGGCAGCCGGAGCCGACAAGGTAGAGGTGATGCCGTCCGACGGCAATCCATTGGTATATGCAGAGAAGATTGTTGACCCTGCAGCCAAGACCGTGCTGGTCTACGGACACTACGACGTGATGCCCGTGGAACCACTGGATAAATGGCAGAGCCAACCGTTCGAACCCGAGATACGTGACGAACGCATCTGGGCACGAGGAGCCGATGACGACAAGGGACAGTCGTTCCTGCAAGCGAAGGCTTTCGAATATGTGCTGAAGAACGGACTGCTGAAACACAACGTGAAGTTCATCCTCGAAGGTGAGGAGGAGATTGGTTCGCCAAGTCTCGAGGCATTCTGCGAGAAGCACAAGGAACTGCTGAAGTCGGACGTGATACTGGTATCGGACACAAGCATGCTCGGCAAGGACCTGCCGTCGCTGACGACAGGACTGCGCGGTTTGTGCTACTGGCAGGTGGAAGTCACAGGACCGAACCGCGACCTGCACTCAGGACACTTCGGCGGAGCAGTGGCTAACCCAATAAATGTATTGTGCCAGATCATTGCACAGATGACCGACAAGGACGGACGCATCACAATGCCGGGATTCTACGACAGCGTTGCCGACGTGCCGGCAGAAGAGCGCAAGATGATTGCCCAAATACCTTTCGACGAAGAGGCTTACAAGAAAGCAATAGACGTTGACGAGCTGCAGGGCGAGACAGGCTACAACACGATAGAGCGAAACAGCTGTCGTCCATCGTTCGACGTGTGCGGCATCTGGGGCGGATATACCGGCGAAGGCGCGAAGACAGTGATTCCGTCGAAGGCTTATGCCAAGATTTCGACACGACTTGTGCCCTATCAGGACAACGAGGAGATTGGCAAGAAGATGTGCGACTACATACAGTCCATTGCGCCGAAGTCGGTCAAGGTTAAGGTGGATTACCTGCACGGCGGTCAGAGCTACGTCTGCCCCATCGACCTTCCGGCATACAAGGCTGCAACAATTGGATTCGAGAAAGCCTTTGGCAAGAAGCCATTGGCAGCACGACGTGGTGGCAGCATTCCTATAATAGCAACCTTCGAGAAGGTGCTTGGCGTGAAGACGGTGCTAATGGGATTCGGTCTGGAGTCGGATGCCATACACTCGCCGAACGAGAACTTCCCGCTCGACATATTCCGTAAGGGAATGACGGCAATCGTGGAGTTCCACAAAAGCTTCGACGAGATGTAGTCAGACCGACGGTGCCTTACCAAACGGCCGACGGAAGGTGCAGCCATTGCGCCATTCGGAACAACCGTAAGCAGTCTTGCCCTTAATGATGTGTCCTTTATGGCACACGGGACAAGGCTGTCCAACGAGAGCATCAGCAGATTCAGACGCCACGGCTTCGGCTGTGGCGTTTTTCTTTGTCGTCGCCCGACGTCGTGGCGTTGACGTTTTACCGGCAGACTTCTCCTTAGGGGTCTTGACTGCAGCAATGGCTGTCGGCGTGACGACCGTCACACGACGGTTTGAGTTGTCGGACAAGACCTGCTGCACCAGTTCGCGCACCATCTGCTTCAGCTCGTCGATGAAGGTCGGCGCACTGTAGGTCTTGCGTTCTATCTGCCTCAACTTCTTCTCCCATATACCTGTCAGCTCGGCAGACTTCAGCAGCTCTTCGTGGATAATCTGTATCAGTTCCGTGCCCGTAGGTGTCGGGAACAAGTTCTTGCGTTCCTTGCGGATATAGTTTCGCTTGAAGAGAGTCTCGATTATGGCTGCTCGCGTTGACGGACGTCCGATACCATTCTCCTTGAGTGCATCGCGCAAGTCATCGTCGTCGACCGTCTTGCCCGCTGTCTCCATGGCGCGAAGCAGCGTTGCCTCGGTGTAAGGACGTGGAGGTTGTGTCCACTTCTCGACAAGAGACGGACAGTGTGGACCGCTCTCTCCCTTCTTGAACACGGGGAGAGTCTTGTTCTCAGCGGCATTGGCGCTGTCGCTGTCGTTATCGGCATCAGACGCAACATTTTGTGCTGCAAAGACCACACGCCATCCAGGGTCAAGAATAACCTTACCCGAAGTGCGGAACAGCACATCGCCGGCACGTCCCTGCACGGTCGTGGTGGAAACCTTACATTCAGGATAGAATGCTGCAATGAAATGGCGTGCCACAAGGTCGAACACCTGACGCTCGCGGTCGGTCAACGCCACTGGAGGTTGTCCGGTGGGGATTATGGCATGATGGTCGGTGACCTTGGAGTTGTCGAACACCTTCTTCGACTTCGGCAGTGCCCTGCCGTCGAGGAGTGTGGCAGTGATGTCCTCGTAGCCCTTCAGACCTTTAAGAATGGTCGGACACTTGGGGTAGATATCGTCGCTGAGGAACGTCGTGTCGACACGCGGATATGTGGTGATCTTCTTCTCGTAGAGCGACTGTATGAGTTTGAGCGTGTCGTCGGCACTAAAGCCGAACTTGCGGTTACAGTCCACCTGGAGCGACGTCAGGTCGTAGAGCCGTGGCGGATTCTCGCGTCCTTTGCGGTCGGTGACGTCAATGACGGTGAAGGGTAAATCCTTGATGCCAGCAACCAGAGCGTCTCCTACAGCCTTATCGGTTATCGGCTCAATGCCAGGATTGTCCTTCGGGGCATCGGGTGCTGCCGTCTTGCCGTCGGCATCGGCTGCTTCCTGAGCCAAGTCTTCATCGGACTTACGGACAACGGCGCTGAATGTCGTGTCGCGATATACGGTTCTCAGCTCCCAAGACTGTTGCGGCACAAAGCTGTCTATCTCCTGCTGGCGGTTGACGATGAGTGCCAGTGTCGGCGTCTGCACACGACCGACAGAAAGCACCTGACGGTTCTGCCCGTACTTCATGGTGTAAAGCCGCGTGGCGTTCATGCCGAGCAGCCAATCGCCAATGGCACGCGAGAGTCCCGCCTCATACAGCGGCTGGTATTCCGAGGCTTCGTGCAGATGCTGGAAGCCTTCGCGTATGGACTGCTCCGTCAACGATGATATCCACAGTCGCTTTACAGGACAGGTGGCGCCAGCTTTCTGCATCACCCATCGTTGTATCAGCTCTCCTTCCTGGCCGGCATCACCGCAGTTCACGATCATGTCTGCCTTCAGCATCAGCTTGCGTATTGTGTTGAACTGCTTCTCGATGGACGGGCTGCTGATGAGCTTGATGCCGAAGCGCTGCGGAATCATGGGCAGTGCCGCCAGGCTCCACGACTTCCACTCCGGCAGATAGTCGTTCGGCTCCTTCAAGGTGCACAGATGTCCGAAGGTCCACGTCACCTGATAGCCGTTTCCCTCGATATATCCGTCCTTGCTTTCGCGTGCTCCCAGCACATTGGCAATCTCGCGTGCCACCGACGGTTTCTCGGCAATGCAGACTATCATGATGCTGCGCCCTCCTTTCCACAAGTGCCAAGCACGTCGCTGATGATGTCCTTCAGCAGATATGTTGCATTCTGGTTTCTTGCCACGCCAGGAGTAATCCGGTATGAATAGGTTATCTTGCTGCCAAGCTCAATCTCGAAGCACCAGTTGTGGAAGCGGTCGGGACAGCGCTCGGAGAGTTTCGACAGTTCGAGGTCGTGTGTAGCGATGACGCCACTGACGGGCATTCCGGCTATCGACTCAAGGAAATAGACCGAACCGTTGAGCTTGTCGAGCGAGTTCGTTCCTTTGAGGATCTCGTCGAGGATAATCAGCGAATGTCTGCTGCTCGACTGGCAGCTCTGCATCAACTGCTTCAGGCGCAGCAGTTCGGCATTAAAATAGCTGATGCCGCGCGTCAGGTCGTCGGTGGTGCGCATGTTCGTGAACAGGTTGAAGACGGATACCGTCAGGCTTTCGGCAAAGACGGGCATTCCGTTGAGTGCCAGCACGTAGTTGATGCCGATGGAGCGCAGGAAGGTGCTCTTGCCTGCCATGTTGGCTCCGGTGATGATGTAGTAGTTGCGGTCGGCGATGCTGAAATCGTTCTTCACCGCATGATGTCCTACGAACGGATGATAGAGATTACGCGCTTCGTAGACCACATCCGCGTCGGCAGTCACCGTGGCTGTAGTGGCTTCGGGCTCATTGAAGCGGAATGTTGCCATCGACACCAGCACGTCCATGCGGCTGACGGCATCAATCCATCCGTACACCTTATTTATATATAGTGAATCCCAACGCTGCAGACGGCGCAACAGGAAGATGCCGTTCATCGTGCAGGCGTCCGAGAGGAACATCCACAGTCCGTTGCCGCGACGCGTCATGGCATCGAGTATCTTCGACAGGCTTCTGAATGCTTCCAGCGCATTGGCGTCGTCATTAAACAGTGTCTTCTTGATGTCGGCGTTCAGTGTGGAATGGAATTCCACTTCGTGCATCTGCTCCATCAAACGGACAAAACCCGTGAACTGACTGTGCAGTCTGCCGATTGCAGCATCGGCATCCTGGAAATGGCGCGACGTGATTGCCGCTGTTGCCAGGAATTGCAGGAACGCCCACAAGGCTGGATATGTAGCGCTGAGTGGCGTGAACATCGCTGCCGCTACGAGTGCGACAAAGACTGCGACCGACAGCAACACTGCTGCCTTGACAAGTGGAGATCGTGCCACGATGCCGAGGTCGATGCCCGACATGGTCCTGACGGCTTCGAGCATTTCCTCGGTGGGAATTGCGCCGACGCGTCCGTCGCTGTTGTTGCCCACGGCCTTGAATCGTGCCATCCATTCTTCGTGTTCCGACAGTTCGCCGACAGCCTCAGCACGGCGGCTTATGCCGTCAAGCGTCTCATGGCTGCTGTCCGTCGGCAGCGTGCCGAGCATTGTGGCGAGTCGTTCCCTGCCGCCGCTGGTGACGGTGCGGTCGATGCGGTTGAACAGCGAGTCTGTGCCGAAGATGTCGAGGTCGAAAGCATAAGGATGGGAAGCGTCGACGTAGGCTTTGCCGTCGTGAAAGACGGAGAAGTCGCCGCGCAGATAGCACAGCTCGTTACTGTAGGTCCGCAGCAGAGCCTCCAGCGCCTCAATGCGGTCGCTGTTGCGGCGGTCGGCAGTGCGGACGAGCATATATGCCAGCAGTGCCGCTATCGACAGCACGGCATAGACTGTCTGGAATGTCGAGAAGAAGAACATGAAGCCGCAGGCGACGAAGACCGCGAACGTCAGCAGTTCCGACGTGAGGAAATACGGGTCGCGCCGCTTCAGTGCGCCGACCTGCAGCCTCAGCCTTTCAGTCTTGTCATTATAGTATTCCTTCAGCTCCATGCGTCTCGCTCTCCGTTATCGTCCGTTGTGTTCGGGGCTGCAAAGGTAGGAAAATAAATCAGAAAGGTGAGATGCTCCGCTCGGGGCACCCCACCTTCCATCATATAGAAAATTACTATGACTCTACGCCATGGTTCACTTGGCAGCCGTCTCCGGCTCCTCCTCGAGCAGAATCTCCAGGATTGTGCAAGCAGCCTTGGCAACAGATGTACCAGGACCGAAGATTGCACTCACGCCTGCCTTGTACAGGAAGTCGTAGTCCTGTGCAGGGATGACGCCACCGGCGATTACCACGATGTCCTCACGGCCCAGCTTCTTCAGCTCTTCGATGAGCTGAGGTATCAGGGTCTTGTGACCTGCAGCGAGTGACGAAGCACCCACTACGTTGACATCGTTCTCGACAGCCTCGCGGGCAGCCTCAGCCGGTGTCTGGAACAACGGACCCATGTCGACGTCGAAACCGCAGTCGGCATAACCTGTAGCTACGACCTTCGCGCCACGGTCGTGACCGTCCTGACCCATCTTAGCCACCATGATACGCGGCTGGCGGCCTTCCTTCTTGGCAAACTTCTTTGTCAACTCGCATGCCTTCTCGAAGTCGGCATCGCTCTTGCTTTCTGATGAATACACGCCTGAAATAGTTCTGATGATTGCTTTATAACGGCCAACGATTTCCTCGCAGGCATCTGAAATTTCACCCAGTGTGCAACGCAGGCCGGCAGCCTTGACTGCCAGGTCGAGCAGGTTGTTCTTCGACTTCTTGCCCTCGTTGAACTCGCGAACGCACTCTGTGATCTCTGCCAAAGCAGCCTTGCAAGCAGCCTCGTCGCGGTTTGCGCGCAACGTCTTCAAGCCCTCGACCTGCTCGGTGCGAACGGCGGTGTTGTCGATTTCCAGAATGTCGATTGGGTCTTCGTGGTCAAGACGATACTTGTTCGTGCCGACGATGGTCTGAACGCCAGAGTCGATGCGGGCCTGTGTGCGTGCTGCACACTCCTCGATGCGCATCTTTGGCAGACCGGTCTCGATGGCCTTAGCCATACCGCCCAGCTTCTCAACTTCCTGGATGTGCTCCCAAGCCTTGTGAATCAGCTCGTTGGTCAGTGTCTCAACATAGTAAGAACCACCCCACGGGTCAATCTCGCGGCAGATGCTTGTCTCTTCCTGGATGTAGATCTGCGTGTTACGCGCAATACGTGCCGAGAAGTCGGTAGGCAGTGCGATGGCCTCGTCGAG
>CAYXLA010000004.1:0-25890 GCA_964465765.1 uncultured Bacteroidaceae bacterium
CCATCTGAAGTCGCGTGGCTACCGCATGCACTTGTGTAGCAACGGATTCCATGAGGTCCAGTATAAGAAGCTTGAGGCAAGCCACCTTAAGGACTACTTCGACACCATCTGTCTGAGTGAGGATGCAGGAGCCAATAAGCCACAGCGTGCCTTCTATGAGTATGCGCTGAAGATGTCGGGTGCTTCGGTGCCGACAACACTGATGATAGGCGACAACTTCTACACCGACATTGCCGGAGCCAAGAACGTAGGGATGGACACGATGTTCTTCAATGTCCGTCCCGATGAGTTCCAAGCTCCCGAACCTGTGACCTTCGAAGTCCACTCGCTGCCCGAAATCATCGACATACTCTGACGCATACGACCTCTATTGCTATGCTTGGTGCGTCGCTTTGAACGCCTATATACCTTTCAGGCAAAACGTACGAACCTTTTGATTGAAACGTACGAACCTTTTGATTGAAACGTACGAACCTTTTGCTTGAAAGGTACGAACCTTTTGCTTGAAAGGTATATACCCTTTGGGCGTTACAGATTCTTGCACTTCAGGATGTCGGCAGCGAACTCCGTGACAGACTCTTCTGTCGTTGCCCATGAGGTGCAGAAGCGCACGGCGGCATGACTGTCGTCTACGCGTTCCCACATCTCGAACACGTACTTCTTATGCAACTCTTCTATCTGTCGGTCGCTGAGTATGGGGAATATCTGGTTCGTCGGTGTTGCGACGAGCATGCTGTATCCACCTTCGTTGAGTGCTTGACGCAGACGGTCAGCCTGATGGTTGGCATGCTTAGCCAACTGGAAGTACAGGTCATCACGTAGCAACTCGCTGAACTGCACTCCCAACAGCCATCCCTTAGCCAGCAGCGCTCCACGCTCCTTACGCATATAGTCGAAGTCGGGACATAGGGTGGGGTCGTTGAAGATGATGGCTTCGCCCAGGAGTGCACCATTCTTGGTACCGCCGATATAGAACACGTCGGTCAGCTCCGTAAGGTCATGAAGCGTCAGGTCATTGCCCTGTGCCGTCAGTGCACTGCCCAGTCGTGCGCCGTCCAAGTAGAGCAGCAGCTTGTGTTCATGGCAGAAGGTGTGCAGAGCTTCGAGCTCTGACTTGGTGTAGATGGTTCCTATCTCTGTGGAGTCGGATACGTAGACCATGGCAGGCTTAAGCACATGCGGACGCATGGTGTAGAGGTCGAGTGCACGAGCGATGTCTTCGGGACGCAGCTTGCCGTCCTTTCCTCCAGCTTGAATCACGCGATGTCCTGTGGCTTCTATGGCACCTGTCTCGTGCGACCAGATGTGTCCGCCATCGACACAGATGACGCACTCGTGTGGACGCAGCAGTGAGGAGATGACGGTCATGTTCGCCTGCGTACCGCCAATGACGAAGTAGACCGCTGCCTGCGGATTGCCGGTCTTCTGCCGGATGATGTCTATGGCTTCGCGGGTGATGGCGTCTTCGCCGTAGCCCGGATGCTGTGTGAGGTTGACTTCAGCAAGACGTTTCAAGATGTTTGGGTGTGCCCCTTCAGAATAGTCGCAAGTAAAGCTATGCTTGGTTATGCCTTCCATAATTAAGTTCTGATATCAAGGTTTTTGTTTATGATGCGCAAAAGTATACAAAAGAACGACACGCCGCATCCGGACCATAGGTTTATAATTCGTATCTTTGCGCTGATGGACCGCCGTCGGCTGTCGTGTGACGGGAGCGGACAATAAGAAACAAAACGAAGAAACACTATGTCAGTAAAGGAAGAGATAGAAGAGTTGCGGCAGACGCTGCACCAGCACAACTATAACTACTACGTGCTCAATGCCCCTGTCATTGGCGACAAGGAGTTTGACGACATGATGCATCGCCTCCAGCAGTTGGAGAAGGAGCATCCGGAGTTCTACGACCCTGCATCGCCCACCATGCGTGTCGGCAGCGACCTGAGCAAAGACTTCCGTCAGGTGGCACACAAGTATCCGATGCTCTCGTTGGGCAACACCTACAGCGAGGCAGACGTCACTGAGTTCTACAATCGTGTGCAGGAACTGCTGCAAGGTGAGGACTTCGAGATATGCTGTGAGCTGAAGTTCGACGGCACATCGATATCTCTGACCTACGAGGACGGTCGGCTGGTGCGTGCTGTCACACGTGGTGATGGCGAGAAGGGTGATGACGTGACCGACAACGTCAAGACCATTCGCAGCATACCATTGGTGCTACATGGCAACTACCTGCCTGAGTTCGAGATACGAGGTGAGATACTGATGCCGTGGGATGTGTTCGAACAGCTGAACCGTGAACGTGAGGCTCGTGAGGAACCGTTGTTTGCCAATCCGCGTAATGCAGCCTCAGGAACATTGAAGTCGCAGAGCTCTGCACTGGTGGCATCACGCCATCTGGATGCATACCTATATTATCTGCTCGGCGACAATCTGCCGACCGACGGTCACTATGAGAACATGCAGGTGGCTGCGGAATGGGGCTTCAAGATATCGAAGAACATGCGTAAGGTCAAAACACTGCAGGAAATGTTCGACTACATAAACTATTGGGACACTGCCCGCAAGAACTTGCCCGTGGCTACCGACGGCATTGTGTTCAAGGTGAACAGCCTCAGGCAGCAGCGCAACTTGGGCTATACTGCCAAGTCACCACGCTGGGCTATTGCCTATAAGTTCCAAGCCGAGCGTGCATTGACACGCTTGAACAAGGTGACCTATCAGGTGGGACGCACGGGAGTGATTACTCCTGTTGCCAATCTCGACCCTGTGCAGCTCTCGGGCACCATAGTGAAGCGTGCTTCGCTGCACAATGCTGACATCATCGCATCGCTTGACCTGCACATCGGAGACATGGTCTACGTGGAGAAAGGTGGTGAGATAATACCAAAGATAACGGGTGTGGACACGTCGGCACGCGGCTTACTGCTTGGCGATAAGGTAGGTTTCATCGGTCGTTGTCCCGAATGTGGCACTCCGCTGGTGCGCTACGAGGGCGAGGCAGCCCATTATTGTCCGAACGACTCCGGCTGTCCGCCACAGATAAAGGGACGTATAGAGCACTTCATAAGCCGCAAGGCAATGAACATCGACGGTCTGGGACCCGAGACTGTCGACCTCTTCTTCCAGCGGGGACTGATACGCGATGTTGCAGACCTATACTCACTGCGTGCCATCGACATACATGGATTGGAACGTATGGGCGACAAGATGGCTGTGAGGATAGTCCACGGCATCAGCGACAGCCGCAATGTGCCCTTCGAACGTGTGCTCTTCGCACTGGGCATAAGGTTCGTAGGCGAGACGGCAGCCAAGAAGCTGGCACGTGCCTTTAGGAATATCGATGCCATTGCAGCAGCCACGGCAGAGCAGCTGCAGGATGTTGACGAGATAGGTGAGAAGATTGCGCAGAGCGTCATTGCCTACTTCGCACAGCCGCACAACCGTGACATCGTGGAGCGTCTGCGGCAGGCAGGACTGCAGATGTCGATTGGCGAGGAAGCCGAGGAAGGACGTACCGACAAGCTTGCAGGACAGACCATCGTCATCAGTGGCGTCTTCAGCCATCACTCACGCGATGAGTACAAGGACATCATAGAGCGTAATGGTGGCAAGAACACTGGCAGCATATCGTCGAAGACAGGCTTCATACTGGCAGGAGAGAACATGGGACCAGCCAAGTTGGAAAAAGCACATAAACTTGGTATAAGGATAGTTTCAGAAGATGAGTTCCTCGACATGATTAAGTAGAATAATGCACGCTCAAGCGAAAAACGGCTGATAATTTGCTAGGTCACGATTATATTTACTAACTTTACCGCGCAAAAGCACGAACGCTTGCAACTATACAGATATGATACACACGAAATTGAAAGGCATGGGAGTGGCACTCATCACTCCGTTCCGACAAGATGGGAGCGTAGACTATAACGCCTTGTTGCGCATGGTCGACTACCTTCTGCAGAACAACACCGACTTCCTTTGCGTGCTCGGCACCTCAGCGGAGACCCCGACACTGACTGATGACGAGAAACGTCGCATAAAGGAGGCGGTTGTGGAGCGTGTAGCCGGACGCGTGCCAATCGTTCTCGGTGTGGGCGGCAACAACACACGCGCCGTCTGCGATGCGCTGAAGAACGACGACTACACAGGCATCGATGCCATACTGTCGGTCGTACCTTATTATAATAAGCCGTCGCAGGAGGGCATCTATCAGCACTATCATGCCATCGTTGACTCCACAGAACTGCCGATTGTGCTCTATAACGTGCCTGGACGTACGGGCACAAACATGACCGCAGAGACTACCTTGCGCATAGCACGCGACTTCAAGAGCGTGATTGCCGTAAAGGAGGCTTCGGGCAACATCACTCAGATGGACGACATCATAAAGAACCGTCCCGAAGGCTTCAATGTCATATCGGGCGATGATGGCATCACCTTCCCGCTGATAACGCTCGGCGCTGTTGGTGTCATCTCTGTCATTGGAAACGCTTTCCCGCGTGAGTTCAGCCGCATGGTGCGCCTCGCCCTCAATGGTGACTATGCCAATGCGCTCGCCATACACCATAAGTTTGCCGAGTTGTTCAAGCTACTCTTTGTCGATGGCAATCCTGCTGGTGTCAAGGCAATGCTTAACGTGATGGGTATGATTGAGAACCGTCTCCGTCTGCCGCTCGTACCTACGCGCATCACCACCTTTGAGGCCATGCGCAGAATCCTGAACGAACTCAACATCAAGTACTGACACGAGGCGCCGCAAGCGCCTGTGTTGGGTGTTGGACTATATAGGTGTTACGTTTTTATGTGTTATGTTTTATGTGGGCAATATCTCAACGCAACACATAACACATTTCACATAACACGTGTCAATAGATCTGTCCTTTCAAAGCCAGTATAACTTACTTCACCAAGTTAGTACTACTTACTTGGTCGAGTCAGTACTACTTACTTGGCAAAGTAAGTAGTACTTGCTATAAAACGAGAAGTGCCGGACGTTCTGAGTCGAACGCCCGGCACCACTGTTATGTGTGCTTAATACTTATCGTACTACCAGAGTGAACTCAGGCTTTGCACCTTCTGCATCAGCGGCAGTGATGTATATGGTCAGCGTGTCACCGCTGTCGTTCTTTGCCTTGAACATATACTCTGTTCCGCCCGGGATGGTGCGCTTGCTCGTGGTGACAGGTGTGCCCAGAGGCATGGGATAGTCACTGCATGCTGCCTCAAACACAGCCTTGTCGGCATCGGTCACAGCTACCTGCTCGTAGAATGCTGGCAGCGGTTCCGACTTCTGTCCCTCGACATATCCGTTGTCGATGAGGTACTGCTTCACCTCGTCGGCAGCCTTGGCGATGCGTGCATTACGTATGCCGTAACCGTCGAGGATCTCTGCCTGCGGCAATGCCTTCTTCAAGTCGGCAACGCTCTCTACCAGACCGCCACTGCCAAAGGTGCAGAACGGCACAATCGTCTTGCCTGCGAAGTCAATGCTCGACACAAGTCCGGCAACGGGCTGTGCGTATGTGCCGAACCATACAGGATAGCCAAGGAAGATGGTGTCGTAGTCGGCGAGGTTTGCCTTCAGCGGCTTCACTGCAGGAACGGTGCCATCGGCCTTCTCCTTCTGGCAACGCTCGATGGTCTCCTGATATGTACCATTGTAAGGCTCTTCCACCTCAATCACCTCGATGTCGGCAGCATCGCCGAGGCTACTCTTGATGGCGTTTGCCACTGTCTGTGTTGCTCCCGTCTGGCTGTAGTAGAGGATTAGGTACTTTTGTGCTGACGCACTTGCAGCTGTTGTCTCAGAACTCTTCTTCGACGAGCAGGATGCCACCAGTGCCACCACGGCAACCACTGCGGCGAGGCCTGCCAATGCTAAAAACAATTTCTTCATATCTCTCACTGTTTATATGTTAT
This sequence comes from uncultured Bacteroidaceae bacterium, assembly GCA_964465765.1. Taxonomy (GTDB): domain Bacteria; phylum Bacteroidota; class Bacteroidia; order Bacteroidales; family Bacteroidaceae; genus Bacteroides. Next base: position 5,920 of record CAYXLA010000004.1, read on the forward strand.
GGATGTTAAAACGTTTCGATGTCTGTCTGCGACGTCACGTCACTTCACCTTCTTCACCACGCGGCACGGATTGCCCACGGCGATGCTGTAGGGTGGTATGTCCTTCACCACCACGCTTCCTGCACCTATTACGCAACCTTCGCCGATGGTCACACCAGGGCATATGGTGGCACTGCCGCCTATCCATACGCTGTTGCCTATGGTGACAGGCTCCGACCATTCGATGTCCTTGTTGCGGTCATCGGGCGTCGTGGGGTGACAAGCCGTATAGATGCTGACGTTAGGCCCAATGAACACGTTGTCGCCGATGCTTACGCGGGCTTCGTCGAGCACTGTGAGGTTGAAGTTTATCACCACGTTGTCGCCGATGTGGATGTTGCTGCCATAGTCGAAGTGCACTGGCTGGTTCAGCGTCAGGTTCTTGCCACAGCTGCCAAACAGTCGTCGCAGTATCGCCATGCGCTCTTCCCGCTGCGACGGACGCATGTTGTTGAATAGCCACAACTCCTCGCTCGTGCGTCCAAGGGCTTCAATCAGTGTCTTGTCGCCTGCGAAGTAGGGCTTTCCGCTGGTCATCTGTTCCCAGATGGAGATGAGGTTCTTCTCGAGCAGAACGAGCTGTACGCCCTCGATGCCATTGAAGGTGCAAGGCACGATGTCGGCTTCACGATAGCCCAGACGTGCATACATCTGTCGTGCTACGGCGTTGCGTGCGTTGGTGTCGATGCGCAACACGTGGCATCCGTTCTGCCTTGCGTAGTCCTCGTAGAACTCCACAAACCGTCTGCCAATGCCTTGACCAGCACACTGCGGGTCGACGGTGAGCGTGTGCAGCACCATCACTTCGTTGTCTTCGGCAGCATACAGCCAATGTCCGTTGGCATACTCGGGCACCTGTGTCTGGTTGATGATGGCAGATGCTACTACTTGCTTGCTGTCGTCGGTGGTGCAGCAGACGAAGAGGTCTCCTCGCTCCAGTGCAGCAAGGGCTGTGGAGCGCACGGGATATATCTTTGCGTCCCAGCCAATGGTGGCTTTGCCTAATCTCTCAGCCTCGTGTATGCGTGTGTAGATAGCTTCTACTGCGTCTATATCGGCGGCTGTCGCCTTGCGGATGTCTGTCGCGCTTGTCTCCATGCTATTTGTGTATTATTCTTCGCAAAGGTAGTGCAAGACGAAGACAGAACAAAGCGAACCCAGACTGATTTTGTCAAGACGCACGGATGCAGACGCATGGCAGGCAGTGGGAATCAGCGGGCGTTGAACACTTCGTCGCTTACCTCTTCCATCTGTATGGCGTGCTCCAGACCTTTCACGAGGTCGGTCACGGTGATGCACTCGCAGTGGCTCCATGGCGTAGCTCCGTTCCAGTGCTTGACATTGCGTGGTGTTGTGACCACATCGCCTTTGTGCAGAAGTCTCTTAGGCTTGCCCTCTTCCTGATAGTAGCCGCAGCCCGACAGAATGAGCAATGTCTGCTCAGCGTCCGGATGCATGTGCCAACGTCCACGACTGCCTTTCTCGAACAGGAAGGCGGTAGTCATGCAGTAGTCGCCCGATGCCATCAGGCTGAGGTAGACATCGCCGGTGTGTGTCTCCCGTCCTGCCTTGTTCTTTAGTGGGAATGTGGTCAAGCGGCTTGGCGACGGTGCTGCTGTAGCTGTTGCACCACCGAATAGACTTATGGCATTCTGGCCAAGAATCATCTCGCGGTATGGCAGCAGGTCTTTCTCTTCGAGCAGATACGTCTTCATACGTTCCAGTCCGGCAGTCACGGCAGCAGCTGCAAGGTAGGGATAGTCAGAACCATAGAGCAGATGGTCGGGCGTGGTGATGGTGAGCATCTGCCTGATTGCCTCGGACGAGTGAGCGCCAGCCAGGTCGTAATACAGTGCTTTTAGGTTGGCATCCCAGTCGATTTCGCCCACCAAACCGCTGCTTTGCATGACGGAAGTCAGTGACTTCATGCGCGGCACTGCCTGTGGCATGTATGCGCCGCAATGGGGAATGACGAACTTTAGGTTGCTGTAGCGTGCCGGCACGTTGCGTGTAATCATGTTTGCCACAGCACGTGTGGTCTCCGCCAGATATTCTTCCATGGCGAGCGGCGTCTGCTTCATGACCTGTGCATTCATGGGGTCGGGCTTGTGCGGATGTATTATTATCACGGCATTGCGGTCGTTCAGCACGGACATCAGTGTGTCCAGTTCGGTCGCACCGAGATATTGTCCGCGTGCGTTGGAGGCAAGCTTGATGCCGTCGGCATGCAAGGTGTCGAGTGCGTAGATGGCTTCTCTGACTGCCGCATCAACATCGGGAAGGGGCAGGGCGGCGCAGAACAGGAAGCGCCCGGGGTGCTCTGCCTTGGCGCGTGCTGCCGCCTCGTTCGACTGGCGAACGGCGTGTGCACTCTCTTCCGAATTGCCGAAGTAGGGCTGTGGGGCTGGCATCGTGAGCACTGAGGTCTGTATTCCGGCTTCGTCCATCAGACTGAGGCAGGTCTCGACCGACCACTGCGGCAGCGGGAAGCCCTCTTCGCTTTCTGCATTGTGCTGCTTCAGAAAGTCTCTGTAGCTGCTGTCGATGATGTGGCTGTGTATGTCGATCACAATATCCTGACTACTGTCGGCGATGTCTGTGCCGCGTGCTGGCGTCTGTGCACCCGCACTGCCGCCCAGCAGCAGTGCGGCAGACAGTGCGACCATTTGTTTGCTGTTCTTCATTGACGTTTCTCCTCGGAATTTAGTGTTGTCTGCAGACAAAAGTAGGTCATTGGTAGTGTGACGGACATAATAGTTTTACCGAACGTGCAATCCTTTTCACTTAAAACCGCTAAATTCGCACATCTTGGGAGAAGACAAAGAGATGAGCCAGGTACTTGACATCGTGTCCGTGAACGACTATGCACGCTATGTGGGGGCAGAGATTCTGCATCCCGACATCAGCGTTGTGCACTACGACGAGCTGCAGCACTGCCGCCACAGCATGAACCGCTATGGTGTGTACGGCCTGTTCCTTATAAAAGAGAGTCCCTACAGCATCTCTTACGGACAGGGACTGTATCACTTCTCTTCGGGCACGCTGATGTTCGTTGCTCCAGGACAGATGGGTGGTGTGCCCGACGATGGTGAGGAGATTCACATCAAGGGGTGGGTACTCTTGTTCTCGCCACAGCTCATAGCCGGCTCCCGTCTGGAGACTGACGTCGACGACTGTCACTTCTTCTCCTACTACGAGAACGAGGCACTGCGCATGCAGCCTGCCGAATGTCGCACCATCGAGATGTTCATCAAGATGATACGCTACGAGCTTCGCGAACATCATGACGAGCCACGCCTGAAGGAGATAGTCGTTTCGTACATGCAATTGGTGTTCGAATACAGCCGCCGTTTCTATCGTCGGCAGTTCATGTCAGAAAGCACCGACAGCGACCACGACCTGCTGAAACGCTTTGATGAACTGCTCAGGCGTTACTACCGAGACAAACTGCAGCTCACTCATGGTCTGCCAACAGTGAAGTATTGCGCTGGCGAGATGTGCTTGTCGGCAAACTATTTCGGCGACCTTGTGCGTCAAGCCAGCGGGATGTCTGCCATCGGCACCATACAGGCATTCGTCATGCGGCGTGCCTTGCAGCTGCTGTCGGCGGGCAAGAGCGTCGGTGAGACTGCCTATCTGCTCGGCTTCGAATATCCGCAGCACTTCACGCGTCTGTTCAAGAAGCACTTTGGCATTCCGCCAAGCCGCCATCAGGAGTTGTCGAGGCGGCAATAGAACAGCCAGTCTTCACTGTTTCCATGTGTGCGAAATCAAGAAAAAGCAGGAAGACAATCCGCCTTTCTTTGGATGTACAGTCATAACATCTGTGGACGTACAGTCATAGAACCTGTGGACGTACAGCCATAAAACTGAGGACGTACGTCCACAAAGCTGTGAACGTACGTCCATGGAAATGCTGATTTTCAGCTTGTTGCAAGCGACTAAAGCGCAATGCGGCTATTCGTCGTAGTGCGTGTCGAGATAGGTGACGTGCGTTACGAGATATTCGTCGATGCCATGCTTGCCGTCGGCACCGCCTATGCCGCTCTTCTTGATGCCTGCATGGAATCCCTGCATGGCTTCGAAGTGCTCGCGGTTGACGTACGTCTCGCCGAACTGTAGGTTGCGGCACACCTTAGCTGCCGTGTCAATATTACTGGTGAAGACCGATGATGCCAGTCCGTATTCCACGTCGTTAGCCCAAGCAATCACCTGATCGGTGTCTGTGAACTCCACGATTGGGAGTACCGGTCCGAAGGTCTCCTCGTGCACGATGTCCATCTGTTGTGTGCAGCAGTCGAGTAGCGTGGCAGGGTAGAAGTATCCCTTTGTGCCAACACGCTGTCCTCCACAGAGCACCTTTGCGCCTTGCTGGATTGCCTTGGCGACTTTCGCTTCCACACTCTCGAGCGCGCGCTTCTCTACCAGCGGTCCCATGTCGACAGTGTGGTCGGCACACGGATCGCCCACTTTTACTGCCTGGAACTTCTTCAGCAGTATGTCGGTGAACTCCTTCTTAATGTCCTTGTGCACGTACACGCGCTCGGCGTTGTTGCATATCTGTCCGTTGTTGCCGATGCGGCTGTCGAGTATCCACTGTGCAGCCTTCTCAAGGTCGGCATCAGGGAAGACGATGGCGGGAGCCTTGCCTCCCAGCTCGAGCGACACCTTGGTGATGTTCTTGCTGGCAGCAGCCATGATGCTCTGTCCTGCACCTACCGAACCTGTGACGCTCACGATGTCTATCAGCGGACTTGAAGCGATGTGGTCGCCAACGACTGAACCGCGTCCGGTGACGATATTGATTACACCTGCAGGCACTCCAGCCTCGTCTGCCACCTCAGCAAATGTGGTGCAGTTCTCCGGTGTGAGTTGTGATGGCTTTATCACTATGGTGCATCCGGCAATCATGGCTGCTCCTGCCTTGCGTGCAATGAGGAAGAACGGGAAGTTCCATGGCAGGATTCCGCCGACAACACCTATCGGACGTTTGGTCAGGATGATGGTCTCTCCACGGCGGTCGCTTGGTATCACCTCGCCCTCGATGTGGCGTGCGAATGTTGCCATATAGTCGAAGTATTCGGCGGTGACAGCCACCTCGGTCTGCGCCCACGACAGTGTCTTGCCCTGCTCGCGCATGATTATGTCGACAAACTCATCGTTGCGGCGGCGTATGCCGTCTGCAATACGGTTGAGATACTTGGCACGCTCTACGGCAGGTGTTGCTGCCCATGCGCCCTGAGCAGCACGTGCAGCCTTCAAGGCTTGGTCGGTGTCGTACTCGTCGCCGGCAGGCTGACGCGATATGACTTCTTCGGTTGAGGGATTGAGTACGTCGATCCACTGTTTTGAGTGTGACTCAGCGACAAACTTGCCGCCGATGTACATTTTCAGGTCTTTCATTGTTCGATGGCTTTTAAGATTACTGTTCGGTTAATTTTTTAGGTTACCGCAAATATAACCTTTTCCTGACACTGCCACCAGCATGGACCTATGTTTTCAACCTTTTTAAGCAAACTTTCGCTCTCCTGCATCCTGATAACGGCCACACATTGGTCCTGTGGCCTGCCGCAGCAACAACTGCAATCTTTTTCTGTTTCCGCTGCAACCTTTCCGTATTAGCACTGCGTCTAATGCGTGAAATGCTTAAGAAGAAACGAGAATGAAACGACAACTCACATCACTAATGCTGTTGCTCGCAGTCACAGCCACCGCAACGGCTGCAACGGGAAGCACAGCAATCATCGAGTCTGCATCTGTCGAGACACGGCAGACACCGGTACAAACCATAACGGGACGCGTGCAGACGCAGGACGGAGAGCCGTTGGCTTATGCCAATGTCGTCTTGCTGTCAATGCCCGACTCGGCATTCGTCAAAGGAGCCATCACTGCCGACGACGGCACGTTCAGCCTCGAGGCCCGCTGCAACGGCGGCATCATCAGGGTCAGCTCCGTGGGGTATAAGGACACCACAGTCGACTGCACTGGCAGCGATGCAGGGACAATCGTAATGGAGGAAGACGCACAACTGCTGGGCGAAGTCGAGGTGACAGGCCACATGCCGCAGTATCGCCAGGGCGCTGAAGGCTTGCAGACAAACATAGAGGGAACGGTGCTGAGCAAGCTAAACACTGCCGAAGACGTGCTACGCAACGTGCCGACAGTCACCAAGACCAGCGATGGATGGGAGGTCTTCGGCAAGGGTTCGCCCATCATCTACATCAACGGACGCAAGGTGCAGGACCTCTCGGAGCTGGACAACATAAAGGGCAGCGACGTGAAGAGCGTCGAGGTGATACGCAATCCGGGCTCACGCTATGACGCTTCGGTCAAGGCGGTCATCAGGATACGCACCGTGAAGGCACAGGGTGAGGGCTTCGCCTTCGACGTGCGTTCGGCATATGCCTACAGCTTAAGCCGCTACAGCAACTTCACGGAGCTGGCTAACGTCAACTGGCGTCACGGTGGACTGAACATCTTCGGTACATACCGATACAGAAGTTATAAACACATCATGGACAACACCAACTCCATCACGGCACAGCGAGACACCCTGTGGGAGTCTGTCGCGAACGACAACGAGCGCTACCGCATACAGGATCATTATCTTCAGGGTGGCTTCAGCTACGACTTCGGCTCAGGTCACTCCATCGGAGCACGCTACTCTGCCAACTTTCTTGGCTATTCGAGAGGTACAGCCACATACTCCGGCATCTTCAATGCCAACGGCAAACTGTTTGACAACATGACCTCCTACATAACAAACGCCGATAGGAATAAGCCCACACATCGTGCCAACGTCTACTATAGTGGCACTGTCGGCAAGACACAGATAGACTTCAACACCGACATCTACTTTCAGCACGATATCTCATATTGGCTGAACGACGAACACAGTGAGACATCACAGTCGGGCGAGGTCGACACCCGCAGCTCGTCGAGCAACAGCATGCTGGCATCGAAGCTTGTGCTCACGTCGCCACTGCTGGGAGGCAACCTGACCTACGGTGCAGAGTGCACCGACATCACCCATCGTGACCTATACAGCATCGTCGGCACATCGCTGCTCGGCAATTCCGACAACAAGCTGAAGGAACTCACAGTCGCACCGTTCCTGGAATACGGACTCAAGACTCCCATAGGACAGCTCTCCGCAGGGTTGCGCTACGAATATGTGCGCTTCAGATACTACAACGACGGCATCTATCAGCCTGAGCAGAGCCGCACGTACAGCAATCTCTATCCCAACGCGAGCCTTGCCACGCAGATTGGTAAAGTGGGACTGCAGCTGAGCTACTCCGTCAAGACACAACGGCCGAACTACTCGCAGCTGAGCAGCAGCTACACTTATGCCAACCGCTTCACGATGCAGACCGGCAACCCGTTGCTGAAGAACGAGACGGTGCACAGCGTGGAACTGGGCGGAACATGGAAGTTCCTGCAGTTCTCCGCCGGATATCAAGACCGCCGCAATGCCATAACCTACTGGATTGGACAGGTGCCAGGCAACGAATCTGTGGTCCTTTTGTACAACATCAACCAGCCAAGCCTGAAGACTATGACGGCATACGTCAGCGCATCACCGAAGATTGGACTGTGGTCGCCGCAGTACAGCGTCTCGGTCATGAAGCCGTGGTTCTCCGTCACCGACGGTGACACGCGCTACACGTTCAACAAGCCCATCTTCTCGTTCCAGCTGAACAACGCCTTCAGCCTGCCGTGGGGACTGACCGCCAACGTCAACCTGAGAACAGTGAGTCGTGGCAATTCGGAGAATGTGAAAATCTGGCGCTCGCTGTATGTACTCGATGCATCGCTCCGCAAGTCGTTCCTCAAGGACGATGCCCTGACGGTTGAGGTCCAAGGGGAGAACATTCTGAACCGTAATAACTCATACATAGAAATCTTTACTCTGAACACCAGCTTCAAGCAGTATATCGACCGGAGGGCCAGTCGCTACGTCACACTGACCGTGAGGTACAAGTTCAATACCACGCGCAGCAAATATCGCGGTACCGGTGCCGGCAGCGATGCAGTCAACAGAATGTAGTGAGATGCTCGGATGAGGCTGTGCCGATGCCGGCTTCCTGATGAACAGTAATGGTGCCTGTCGTTGCTTTCCAACGATGGGCATCGTTGGGTTCCAAGGATGCCCATTCTATGGTCCTTTGAATGGGCATCCTTAGGAGCATAGAATGCCCATCCTTAGACCCTAAGAATGCCCATCGTTAGGGTGCCTACTCGGGCAAACATGGAATTTTAGAACGTTTTCGTTAAAAATAGAAGGTTTTTGAACGAGAGGTGCCTTCAGAATGCGTCAGGCAAGGGGTATTGAACGATTATTGAACAGATATTGAACGGTTTTTGAACGAACAGTAAACGAACAGTAAACGGCCGAATGGGCTGATTTTTGAAGGTTGAGATACTGGTTTGGCATTTTATGTGTACTTTTGAAGCCCGATATATTCGGACAAACACTTTTAAAGTCAACGCGTGTTATGTCAATAAGATATGGATTAATAGCGGCAGGAGAGGGGTCGCGCCTTGCATCGGAAGGTGTCAGTGTGCCCAAGCCGCTGGTCAAGGTTGGCGGTGAGGAGCTGATAGGGCGCATGATCCGCATATTCCAGCAGAACGATGCTGAGTCTGTGAGCGTCATCGTCAACGACAAGATGCCCGAAGTCTACGACTACCTGATGAGTCTGAAGACCGACGTACCACTCGACATTGTCGTCAAGTCGACGCCGTCGTCGCTCCACAGCTTCGGCGAGTTGAGGGCTTTCTTCCTTGAGAAGCCTGCCCAGCAGGACAAGAACGGACACTTCTGCATGATGCCTTACCTGCGTCGCGGCAGTTCCAAGTTCTGCCTCACGACGACCGACTCCGTGTTCAACGAGAAGGAGTTCCACAACTACATCAAGTACTTCACGTCCGACACATTCCGCGACGATGCCCTGATGGGTGTCACCTCCTACATCGACGACGAGAAGCCACTGTATGTGCGCACCGACTTCGGCACGCTTGAGGTTACGGGCTACGAGAATCAGGCTTACGAAGGCTGCAAGTACATCAGCGGTGGCATATACTGCATGAATCAGAAGGCGCTGGATTTGCTGCCGAAGGCTCTGGAAAGTGGCGTGGAGCGCATGCGCGGCTTCCAGCGCTACATGATTGAGCAGGGAATGAAGCTGCAGGCATATCCGTTCAGCAAGGTCATCGACATCGACCATGCCACCGACATTGCCGTGGCTGAGGAGTTTCTGAAAACAGGAAAGTAGATGAGCCTACATACGATTGCAGGTGTGCAGCGTCACACCGACTTCTCCCCGAACCACGTGGGAAACGATGCCGCTATCTTCGCCGCCGTAACGGAGAACCTCCGTGCCGCCGGATACACGGTGAACGTCTACACCGAACTGGACTACATAGCCGGTCGCGGCAACGAACGCTATATATATAATATGGTGCGCAGTCACGCTGCCCTGCAGCGTCTGCAGCAGCAGGAACGCAGCGGTGCGGTGGCTGTGAACTCGGGCTTCGGCATCGAGAACTGCACGCGCGAGCGAATGACGACGATACTTACAGACAGTGGCGTGCCTCACCCGAAGAGCGTGGTGATGAACGTCACCGACGAAGTGCCGCAGAGCATGAAGGACGGCTTCGAGCCGTGCTGGGTGAAGCGGGCAGACTTCCACGCCATACACAAGGAGGACGTGACTTACGTCCGCAACCTCGGCGAGCTGAAGGAGGTGATGAACGAATACGCACTGCGCGGCATAGGACGGGTGGTCATAAACGAACATCTCGCCGGCGACCTGATAAAGTTCTATGGAGTCAACGGCACCGACTTCTTCTATTGGTTCTACCCATTCAACATGAAGCACAGCAAGTTCGGTCTGGAGAAGATCAACGGAGCACCCGTGGGCATCCACTTCTCCGAGGACACGCTGAAGGAGATATGCAGCCGTGCGGCTTCGGCACTGAACGTCGATGTCTATGGCGGCGATGCCATTGTGAATGCCGACGGTACGATGAAGATAATCGACTTCAACGACTGGCCCAGCTTCGCGCCTTGCCGCGACGAGGCTGCACGCGCCATAGCCGAAGTCATAATCAGAAAGATTGAAAATACACAGGAATGAACAGTGAGGAACAACAACAGCTGCAGTCGTCGTTGAAGTCGGCTGACACTGAGGAGTGGCTTGACCTGAAGTTCTATCGTCCGCTTGGACTGCACTGGGCGCTGCTGTTCAAGCGCTTGGGCGTGACGCCAAACGCCATCACCATTGCGTCGATATTCCTCGGCATGGGTGCGGGCGTGATGTTCTACTTCGACTCGCTGCCACTGACGTTGGTGGGAATAGTGCTGCTCGTTTGGGCAAACACCTACGACAGTGCCGACGGACAGTTGGCACGTCTCACCGGACAGAAGTCGGAGCTGGGACGTATTCTCGACGGTATGAGCGGAGACGTATGGTTCATCTCCATCTATCTCGCCATCGTGCTGCGACTCACGCCGACATGGTCGTTGTGGATATGGCTGCTGGCAGCTGCAGCGGGCTATTCGCACAGCACGCAGGCTGCTATTGCCGACTACTACAGAAACATACACCTGTTCTTCCTCAAAGGAAAGCAGGGCAGTGAACTGGACCGCGCCGATGGACAGGAAGAGCTCTACCGCTCGCTGTCGTGGCACGACAACTTCATCAAGAAGCTGTTCCTGTTCTTCTACAAGGGCTACACCGCCCGCCAGGAGTCGGTGACGCCGCAGTTCCAGCGCTTCTTCGGCCTGCTGAACCAGAAGTATAGCGACGGCGTGGCACCGGAGGACATCCGTCAGACGTTCCGCCAGAAGAGCCTGCCCCTGATGAAATACACCAACATACTGTCGTTCAACACACGCGCCATAGTGCTCTGCCTGTCGCTGCTTGCATCGATGCCGTGGATCTACTTCGTGTTCGAGCTGACAGTGCTCAATGGACTCCTTATATATATGGTGCGCCGTCATGAGCGTCTGAGCGACGAGATGTACCGCATCATCGGTGGAGAATGAGCGAACACGCACAAGACAGATGAAGAGCAAATACCGCAACATATTTCTGGCTTTCGGCTTGGCGGCAGTGGTAGTGATGCTGCTGACCATGAACGTCTCCTACGACGAGCTGCTTGCCAATCTGCGCAATGCCGGCGGCTATCTGCCGCTGATACTGCTGCTGTGGCTTGTGGTTTACGCCATCAACACGCTGTCGTGGTATGTCATTGTGCGCAGTGGTGGTCCCATGAACGGACTGTCGTATCTCAAGCTCTACAAATACACCGTCTCCGGTTTTGCCCTCAACTACGTCACTCCCGTTGGACTGATGGGCGGCGAGCCTTACCGCATCATGGAGCTGAAGCCGTATGTGGGCACCGAGAGGGCCACATCATCGGTGATTCTCTACGTCATGATGCACATCTTCAGCCACTTCATGTTCTGGGCGAGTGCGGTGCTGTTCTACGTCTGCTTCTACAAGGTGACGGTCGAGATGGGCATACTCATGGGCTTCATCCTGTTGTTCTGCATCTTCATGGGCACACTCTTTGCCAAAGGATACAGGCACGGCATGGCGGTGGCGTTCATACATCTTGGCAGCAAGATTCCGTTCCTGAAGCGTCCGGTAGACCGGTTTGCACAGCGTAATGCGCACCATCTGAAGAACATCGACGAACAGATATCACTCCTGCACCGGCAGAAGAAGAGCACGTTCTACAGCTCACTGCTGCTGGAATATGCAGCACGCATAGTCAGCAGCGGTGAAGTGTGGCTCATCCTCAACGTCATTGCCACCGACGTCAGCTTCATCAGCTGCATCATAATACTTGCATTCTCGTCGTTGATGGCGAACCTGCTGTTCTTCATGCCCATGCAGCTTGGAGGACGCGAAGGCGGCTTTGCCCTGGCGGTCGACGGAATGCGTATGGCGGGTGCCTACGGAGTGTTTGCCGCACTGCTGACACGCGTTCGCGAACTGGTGTGGATTGTCATCGGTCTGGCACTGATGAAGGTAGGAAACAGCAAGATGCCCGAAGCACCATCCGACGGCGCGGAAGGACAAGAAACAACCATGAAGCAAGAGGAACAGAAATGATTGAACGAGACAGAATAAAAGCTTTGGCATTCGACTTCGGCGGCACGCTCGACTCGCCGTTCATGCACTGGGCAAACCTTTACATCAAGATTTACAACGAGAAGCTCGGCTTGCAGCTGACGCGCGAATCCTTCTGGGACTCCTACGTCGCTGCCGAACGTGAGATGGAACGTCTGCAGCCCGTGAAGGCGACAGACGGTCTGTACGCCACACAGTCGTGGAAGGCGAAACTGCAGCTTGCGGAAATGACGAAGCGTGGCGTTGTGCCCGACACAGAGTTCAACCGCACGGAACTGCCTGTCAAGGCTGCCGAGGCTGTGACAGAGTTCACGAGCGAATATATCGTCAGGTCACGCCGTGTGCTCGAGAAGCTGTCTGCCGGCTACCGCCTGTTGCTCGTGTCAAACTTCTACGGCAATCTGAAGACCATCGTCTCCGACTTCGGCATGACGCCGCTGTTCGAGAGCATCACAGATTCAACGACTGTAGGAATCCGCAAGCCCGATCCTGCCATTTGGCAGCTGGCGTTCGACGGTGCGGGCCTCAAGGCTGAGGACGTGCTGGTTGTTGGCGATTCGATGAAGAACGACATGCGTCCGGCGCTGTCGCTCGGCTGTCAGGTGGTGAAGTGCTGTGCCGACGGCGAGGAGCATCCCGAAGGCCTTACGTGCATCACGGAGCTGGAGCAGCTCGTGCCGCTGGTAATCTGATGCGCGGCGCAATTCAGTCGTTGAAGCGCAGTGTCTCCACTTTGCGCAGTCGCGACAGCAGACGTTCCTCGAGGCTCTTGCGGATGCGGAGCGTCATCATGCAGTCGTTGTCGTAGCTCTGGCTGACAATGCGCGGCTCCTCTTCCTTCACAATGCGCATCACGTCGTTCATGAACGGAAATTCGAAAGCAAAACTCACCTCGACATCTACGGTACGTTCTTCCACCGTTGCTGCCCGCAGGGCTTCGGCGGCTGCGGCCTTGTATGCCACGATGAGACCGCTCGTGCCCAGCTTGATGCCGCCAAAATAGCGCACCACGACAACGAGAACGTCGGTGAGTCCGGCGGAGTTTATCTGTCCGAGTATTGGTCGTCCGGCAGTGCCGCTCGGCTCGCCGTTGTCGTTGGCGCGGAACACGCTGCGGTCGGCTCCGAGCATGTAGGCGTAGCACACGTGGCGTGCGTCGTAGTACTGCTTCTCGTATGCCTTCACCGCCTCCTTCACCTCGTCGGTGCTCGTCACCGGCACGGCAAATGCCAGGAACTTGCTCCGCTTCTCGGTGTAGGTGCCTTCGGCTGTCGCTGCTATGGTCTTGTAAACGTCTTCCATGATTGCTCTCTCTCCGTGGCACAAAAGTAGGAAGTTTGGCCCTCTTGCGGAAACATTGAGGATTCGTTTTGCATCAGTGTCGGACGGAATTCATAACTTCGCACAGTCACTCCTGCTTTTTGTGGGGTGAGGATCTCAAGTCATATACCGACGCGCATGAAGATAGCGATACTACAGACCGACATTGTGTGGGCAGACGTGCAGTCAAACCTGCAGCGGGCAGACACGCTCATAGACAGCCGTGTGGAGCCCGATGCCGACATCATCGTGCTGCCCGAGATGTTCTCGACAGGTTTCGCCACGCAGCCCGAGGGCATTGCCGAGGAAGAAGGCGGCGAGACGCTACGCTGGATGCGCCGCACAGCCAGCCGCCGCCAGTGCGCCGTGGCAGGAAGCGTCGTCACACACTCGCGCGGGAGCTTCTTCAACCGCTTCTTCTTTGTCGAACCCGACGGGACCACAAGCACCTACGATAAGCGCCATCTGTTCACCTTCGGCGGCGAAGACCGCTGCATCAAGCCTGGCAACAAGCGCACGGTGGTGTGCTTTCGTGGCGTCAGGATAATGCTCCAGGTGTGCTACGACCTGCGCTTTCCCGTCTTCAGCCGCAACTGCGGCGACTACGACCTTGCGCTCTATGTCGCCAACTGGCCCGAAGCACGCATGGACGTGTGGCAGACGCTGTTGCGGGCACGTGCCATCGAGAACCAGTGCTACGTGGCTGGCGTCAACAGGGTGGGGGCAGATGACAGCTGCCGGTACTCCGGCGGAAGCATGATTGTCGACCCCTACGGACGCATCGTGGCGCAGTGCAAGGACCGTGAGGAAGACGTAGCTACAGCCGTGCTGCGACTCGAAGCCATGAAGTCGTTTCGCCAGAAGTTCCCCGTGCTCGACGATGCCGACTTCTTCAAGGTGCTCGAGACAAGGATGTAGCGTCGGCGTTGTGCACCCTGTAACTCTTTTTTGCTTACCTTTGCACGCTTTTTTCTGCCTCCTCTTCCTGCCGAGGGTTTGGCTGGAAGCGGAAGCGCAAGGCACACAACGTCTATTCCATATTTTGAAAACGAGGAGAGATAATGAAAGCTCTGTATACTGTTCTGTTGCTTGTCGTGTCGAACATCTTCATGACCTTCGCCTGGTATGGCCACTTGAAGTTGCAGGACATGAAGATTTCCACCAACTGGCCCTTGATAGCCGTCATTGCGTTCAGCTGGGGACTTGCCTTCTTTGAGTACTGCTGTCAAGTGCCCGCCAACCGCATTGGCTTCCACGGCAACGGCGGACCGTTCTCGCTGATGCAGCTGAAGGTCATTCAGGAGTGCGTCAGCCTCATTGTCTTCACGCTGTTCACCTCCGTGGTGTTTCGCGGCGAAGCTCTCCACTGGAATCACTTCGCAGCCTTCGTCTGCCTCATTGCCGCTGTCTACTTCGTGTTTCTGAAGTAGCGACGGTTCCACAACGCTCCTTATTCGCTGAGGTGGCGCTTCATGCCTTCTGACATGTAGACCTGATATTCGCCGTCGTCGCCGGTGTAGATGAGGTAGGCTTCGATGCCGTTGTGGCTGTCGAGGAACTCACACGCCTTGTCGAGCCCCATCACCATGAACGATGTGGCGTAGGCATCGGCACTCATGCAGTCGTCGGCAATGACCGTGGCGGAGAGGATGCTGTGCTGCACAGGATAGCCCGTGTGCGGGTCGATGGTGTGGGCATACTTGCGTCCGCCCTTGTAGTAGAAGTTGCGGTAGTTGCCCGATGTGGCTATGCCGACGTTGCTGACGGCGAGAATCGTCTGCAGCTCGCTGTTGACCGACAGTGAGTCGTCCTGCGGCTTATTGATGCCGATGTGCCAAAGGTCGCCGCTCGGGTTCTGTCCTGCCACATCCACCTCGCCGCCGATGTCGACCATATAGTTGCTGACGCCCTTACGTCGCAGCAGAGAGGCAATGATGTCGACGGCATAGCCTTTGGCAATGGCGCTGCAGTCGAGCATGGTGCGCGGGTCTTGCTTCAGCACACGACCGTCGGACGTGAGCTCAATCTTGTCGTATCCCACCATCTGCATCAGGCTGTCGATGGTTGCCGTGTCGGGCTCGATGTCGTGCTTGAAGCCGAAGCCCCAGGCGTTGACCAGCGGAGCCACGGTGATGTCGAAGCAGCCGTCGGTGGCTTGCGAGATTTCGAGACTGCGCCTGATGACGTTCATGAAGAGCGTGTCCGTCTTGATGTCCTCATTGCGGTTGACGCGCGAGATGGTCGACGTGTCGTTGAACATCGAGAGCGAACCGTCGAACAGTTGCAGCTCGCGGGTGATGTCGTCCTTGAGGCTCTCGGGGTGTTGGTACTTGATGTTGTACACGGTGCCGAAGATGAAGCCCGTCTCGCTTTGGAATGTGCCTGCGTTGCCGCCGGTGCAGCCGCTGAGTGTCGTCAGCAGTGCCGCCGTAAGTGTTGCCGCAACGATGGTTGTCTTCATGCCGTTGACTGTTGTGGTGTCCATATCTCTCTTTGCCTTTTTTTGTCTCTTTATCTCTTTGTCTTTTAGTCTCTTCGTCTCTTAGACTCTTATATTATCCCCGAATGTTCGAGCAGAATCTTCACGCCTATCAGGATGAGTATTATGCCGCCAATAAGCTCGGGCTTGACGCGCTGTCCCAGCTTCTTGCCGCAGACGATGCCGAGCGAGAATCCCGCCAGCGACATCAGCAGCGACACGACTCCGATGACGACGACGGGGAACATCAGGTCGACGACGGTCTTGTAGTCAAGGCATGCGAACGAGATGCCGACAGCCAAGGCGTCGATGCTCGTCGCCACAGCCATGACGAGTATGGTCGTGGGCTTCTTGGGGTTGATGCTGTGTTCCTCTTCGGGCTTGAAGGCATCCATTATCATCTTCGCGCCCAGATAAGCCAGCAGTCCGAAGGCTATCCAGTGGTCAATGCCCTCCAGCAGACTGCTGAAGTGTATCATGCAGAACCATCCGATGAGCGGCATCGCGCCCTGGAAGATGCCGAAGCTCAGAGCCGTCACCAGCATCACGCGCCACTGGAAGTTCTTGAGTATTATGCCGCTCGTTGTCGACACTGCAAAACAGTCCATCGCCAGCGCCAGTGCCAACAGCAGGATTTCTAACGTTCCCATTATCTTTTGTTATTGTGTATAAGATATATTTGTGTGTGTTCAGAGTTTCACCGGCAGTCGGTAGACGATGCTGTAGGTCAGTCCGAAGACGTTGTTCTTATAGCGTCCGTATCCGCCGACGTAGTAGGGGTCTCCATATTCGCTGACCGATGCCGACAGCTTGTACTTCAGGCGCACGTTCCACGTCATGTAGATGCTTCCGCTGACGTTCACCCGCACTCCTGCGCACAGCTCAATCCAGTGCATCGTCGCCTTCATGCCGTCGTGGCTGTAGGTGCCGTTGTCGCCCCAGATGGGATCGGTGAGGTTCGTCAGACTTGCCGAACTGCTGTCGGCAGACGTGCTGACGTCGTAGGTCGTCGTCCCGAAGCCGTAGCGGAAGCCCACGAGCAGCATGTTGCCGTGACGCTTCTTGTAGAGCACGTTGTAGTCGGCACCCAGACGGGCGTATGGCGTCTTCGAGCTGTAGTGCGTGTCGTAGTCGTTTGAGGTGCTGCTCTTTCCGTAGCCCAGCTCCACGGTGGGGAAGAAGCGGTGCTTGATGTCGAGGTCGGCAAACGCCTCCATGGAGTAGTTGTCGCTGCCAAGGATCTTGGTGGCAGGTCCCAGTATGTCGATGCCGACATCCAGTCCGTTCAGCAGCGGGTACTCAATCTCGGGCTCGGTGTTGCGGCGCTCGGTCCTCTGCTGCTGGCTGCTGTTGTTGCTGCTGTTGCTGAAGCTGCGGCCAATGCCTTGTGCCGCCACGCCCTGCACGGCCACGACCAGGAACAGGAGCACTGCTGCCAGCTGGCGCCAGCGACGCGGCTCAGCTGTGTTTGGGATATATCTTGATGTTCTCTGTTCCATCTGAATTGGCTGTTGCGTTGGTGACCACAATGGAGTCTATCTGGTGTGTGGTGTAACTTATTCCCGTCAGCTTCTGACGGACGGCATAGTTGCAGTCCATCGACAGGAAATAGACGGTGTTGTCGTGGCTGAAGGTAATGGTGTCCTTGCTGCCTGGAGTCTGCAGCGTGTCGGCGGCACTAAGCACGTAGCTCAGCACCATTGTCGTGCTGCCCTCGTAGAAGCGCAGCGGCAGACTGAGTGTCGTGACGTTCTTCTCGTCGTTGATGATCACCGAGTCGGTGCCGAGGGCGGTGACGTAGAGCTGCGGAATGGTGTCGGTAGCGGTCAGACGCTCCTGCTCATCAGTGACCACTGTGCGGCAGACGGTGGCGTTCAGCATGTTGCGTGCGTTGGCGCTGCAGTCGTCTTCTTCCGAGCACGACGTCATCACTGTTGCCGTCAGGCACATGCACACAGCGCACGTAAGGTGCATCGCCGTGGTCTTGAGTCTTTTCATAACACCTCTCATCTCCATGCTCCCACGTGTTGTCATATCATACGTTCAATCTGATACTTGTTGCGCTCTGTCGAGTTGCGCGACACCAGTTCGCCGAGGAATCCGCCCACAAACAGTTGCGTGCCCAGAATCATCAGCGTCAGTGCGATGTAGAAGTAGGGCGATTCGGTGACCAGTGCGTGCGGCTCTCCCACGCTCAGGTAGTACAGCTTGTTGACGCCCACGATGATTATCGAGATCAGTCCCAGCAGGAACATCAGCGTGCCCAGTGTGCCGAAGAAGTGCATGGGCTTGATGCCGAATGTGGAGAGGAACCACAGCGTGATGAGGTCGAGATAGCCGTTGACGAAGCGGTTCAGTCCGAACTTGGTCTTGCCGTACTTGCGCGGACGGTGGTGCACCTCCTTCTCGCCGATGCGTGTGAAGCCGGCGTTCTTTGCCAGATAGGGTATGTAGCGGTGCATCTCGCCATACACCTCGATGTTCTTCACCACGTCGATGCGGTAGGCCTTCAGTCCGCAGTTGAAGTCGTGCAGGTTGTGGATGCCGCTCACGGCGCGTGCCGTGGCGTTGAAGAGCTTCGTAGGTATGGTCTTCGACAGCGGGTCGTAGCGCTTCTTCTTCCAGCCCGACACCAGGTCGTAGCCCTCCTCGCGTATCATGCGGTAGAGCTCAGGAATCTCGTCGGGACTGTCCTGCAGGTCGGCATCCATGGTTATCACCACGTCGCCCTTAGCCTCGCGGAAGCCGCAGAAGAGGGCAGGGGACTTGCCGTAGTTGCGGCGGAACTTGATGCCTCTGACCGACGCATCCTCGCGCTGCAGCTGTTCGATGACGCTCCACGAGTTGTCTGTGCTGCCGTCGTTGACGAATATAATCTCATAGCTGAAGCCGTGGCTGTGCATCACGCGCACAATCCACTCGTGCAGCTCGGGCAGCGACTCTGCCTCGTTATATAGTGGTATGACTACTGATATGTCCATGTCTTCTCTTATGTCTGTCTCTCTTCCTGTCTTCTCTTTGTGTGTGTCTCTCTGTCTTGCCCCGATGCCTCTCTCGTTTCGTTCTCGGCAGTCGTCTCAGGCTGTGGCGTCCTGCTGTCCGCCGTCATCACTGCTGTCGGTCGGCGTGGCGTTGTTGCCATACTTCTTGCGGCGCATCACGATGGGAGCCGTTATCAGTGCTATTATGGAACCGTAGAACACGTTCTGCGACAGCAGCTGCCACACGATGTCAATCGGTGTGAACTGGTAGAACACGTCCAGTGTCAGCTGCAGCTGCTCCACAAGTGCGTTCTCGCCTGCTGGCACTGCTGCGGCAAGGGCATCGATGGTGTCCTGATAGTAGTTCAGCACGTAGCCGTTGTCGATGAATCGGAAGTAGACGAAGTGCGCCACGGCAACCAGCATCGAGGCGAAGAGATACATCCACATCCCGAACACCCATGCCTGCGAGAAGCTCATCAGTCCGCTCATGGAGTTGTCGCGATAGATGCGTGTCAGCCTGTAGCCGATGAAAGGCACGGCGCACGTCAGCACGCAGAAGAGCGCCAGCAGGAAGATGTTGCCCAAGCCCAGGGGGAAGAACACGAACTTCACAATCATAAACACGCCCATCACCGTGCCTGCCCTCATGGCTCCCTGCATCATGCTTCTGCTACCCTCTAACGCCATCGTATCTCCTTTGCTTTGTGTTCGTTTTAGATTCGTTTTTAGACAAGGCAAAGGTATAAAATTATCCATACACGAACGGCAGGGCACATACAATCTTTGAAAAAAGTTGCGGCTGATGCTTGCGCGTTCCAAAGGAATGCTTACCTTTGCAGCCGCAAAACGGGTAAGTCCTATACGGCCAGCTCCCTGCAATTCCTCCAGGGCTTGACCGCAGCAAAGGTAGTAGGTCGTAGCGGCGCGATATAGTAAGCTTACCCACCCGCCTCTTTAGCTCAGTTGGCCAGAGCACGTGATTTGTAATCTCGGGGTCGTTGGT
>CAYXLA010000005.1:0-25347 GCA_964465765.1 uncultured Bacteroidaceae bacterium
AATCAACAAAAATATATTCTGGGGATATATGGCGGGCATCATCACGGGCGTGACCTACGGAATGAACCCGCTCTTTGCGATGCCTATTCTCAAGGCCGGAGTGCAGACCGACACCGTGCTCTTCGTCCGCTACGCCGTGGCTGTCGTGGTGCTGGCCGCGAGCATCCTCATCTCCCGGAAGTCGTTCAAAGTCAGCAAGAAGCAGTTCGCCTGGCTGGTTATCCTCGGGCTTCTTTTTTCCAACAGCAGCCTCGGACTTTTCCTCGCCTACAAATACATTCCCTCGGGCGTCGCAACGACGATTGTGTTTCTCTACCCCACCCTCGTCGCCCTCATAATGGTGTTCCTCAAGGTCTATCCATCCTGGCAGACCTGGGTCTCCATCGCGTTGACTTTCATTGCAATACTGTTCCTGTGCAACTACGACTCCTCACAGCCAATCGGATGGCAGGGCATACTTCTCGCGTTTTTCTCCGCCCTCGTCTATGCGGTTTTCATCGTGATAATAAACCAGAAAAGGTGCGTCAAAATCATCCCCAACGACATCCTCACCTTCTATTCTCTCGCGACGGGGTGCGTGGTTTTCGGCGCGATAGCCCTTCTGAACAGCCTCACGGGCAAGGGGTCGATGATTGAGGATTTCGCCCTTCTGAACAGCCACGCCACGATGTGGATTAACCTCGTGCTTCTCGCGGTCATCCCGACGGTAATCTCCACGGCCACTCTTGCGGCCTCAACAAAAATAATCGGCGCCACCAAAGCCTCGGTTATGGGAGTTTTCGAGCCCCTCACGGCCATCCTCATCGGCACTCTGGTATTCGGAGAAAAGATGACCTGGAGCATCGCAGCGGGCATTTTCCTCGCGATTTTCGCCATCTGCTTCATGATTCTCTCCCCGGGGAAGAAACACGGAAGCAAAGCGGGGAAAGCCCCTGCGGCAAACGAAGCGCATTAATTTTCGCGCCCCGCGCCCTCTGGGGAACTCTCTCTAAGGCAAAAAATCATTATATTTGTCGTTTGGATTTTCGCGGTCGCTCCGCATCTTCCCTTTCACGCCCTACAGGCTCAGGGCGGCAGTGCGAAATATAGACAAACTTTAGTTCATTATGATTACGGAAAACCAGATAGAACAGGCGCTCAAGGACCTGTTTTCTTCCCTCACATTCTCGACGGAGCCTTCAGGGCTCTATGACCCTCTGAGGTATATGATCAGCATCGGCGGCAAAAGAATCCGTCCGCGTCTGTGCCTTCTCGCCTACTCCCTTTTCAAAGACAAATTGGGCGAAGAAGTGCTCGCTCCGGCGGCTGCGCTCGAGGTTTTCCACAGTTTCACCCTCATCCACGACGACATTATGGACAACGCTCCCATCCGGCGCGGCGTCCCGACGGTGTGGAAGAAATGGGACGGGAATACGGCCATCCTTTCGGGCGATTCGATGTGCATAGAAAGTTACCGTCTGCTTGCAAAAGCCCCCTCACGCGTGCTCCCGGAGGTTCTGTCGCTCTTTTCCGACACGGCGGCCCAGGTCTGCGAGGGTCAGCAGTACGATATGGATTTCGAGGACAAGGATTTCGTCCCGATGGACAGTTACATTATGATGATCGGGCTCAAGACGGCGGTGCTGCTCGCCTGCGCGGCCAAAATGGGCGCTCTCATCGCGGGGGCGGACAGCTCAGCCTGCGAGAAAGTCTACAAATATGGATATTCGCTCGGACTGGCGTTCCAGGTGGCTGACGACTATCTGGACACTTTCGGGGACAGCGCGGTGTTCGGCAAGGCAATCGGCGGCGACATCGTGAACAACAAGAAGACCTGGCTGCTCACCAGGGTCTATGAAAGCGTGAAAAACTCCCCTGACGAGAGGCTTGCGCTTGTGAACGCTATGAATATGCCTGTGGGGACGGCGGCCGAAAGGCAGGCGAAGATTGAGGCGGTGCGGGAGATTTACCTCAAGGCGGGGGTCGATGAGGCCGCGAAAGCGGAAATCCGGCGCTACCACGAGGAGGCTCTGGGGTTTGCGGCGCAGCTGCAGCTGGGGAATGTGGGCTACGAGAAGCTACATAGATATGCTGAATCATTGCTCGGAAGAGCGAAATAGAGACGGGGCTTCATCCCCTGCTCTTAGATATTAGTTTAAATATTTTTTTATTTAAAAGACACTTGTTTATTTAAAAGACACTTGCAGTGAAAAAATCGGAACTTGAGATAATGGCGCCGGCGGGCAATTTCGAATGTCTCTACGCGGCGATTGAAGGCGGGGCGAATTCCGTCTATTTCGGCGTGGGGAACCTGAATATGCGCTCCCATTCGGCGAACAATTTTTCTGCGGACGACCTTGAGGAAGTCTGCCGGGTGTGCCGCGAAAACGGGGTCCGGTCCTATCTCACTCTGAACATAGTCCTCTACCAGGAAGACCTCGCCCCGATGAGGGAAACTCTCGACGCGGCGAAAAAGGCAGGAGTCAGCGCAGTCATAGCCTCGGATATGGCCGCCATCGCCTACTGCAGGCAGATTGGCCTTGAGGTCCACATCTCCACCCAGCTCAGCATCTCCAATGTGGAAGCCCTGAGGTTCTACGCTCAGTTCGCCGATGTGATTGTCCTCGCCCGCGAGCTCAACCTCCATCAGGTCAAGGAAATCCACGAGACCATTGTGCGCGAAGGAATTTGCGGCCCGTCCGGAAGACTCGTAGAGATTGAAATGTTCGCCCACGGAGCGCTCTGTATGGCCATTTCCGGCAAGTGCTACCTGAGCCTCCACGCCTACGGAGCCTCTGCGAACAGGGGGGCCTGCTACCAGATATGCCGCCGGGGCTATGAGGTCACCGACCTTGAAACGGGCAATCAGCTTCTTGTGGACAACAAATACATAATGTCCCCCAAAGACCTGTGTACCATAGAGTTTATGGACAAGATCATAGACGCCGGAGTGACCGTCTTCAAGATTGAGGGCAGGGCCCGCAGTGCGGAATACGTCAAAAAGGCCGCCTCGTGCTACAGGCGCGCCGCCGACGCCGTCTGCGAAGGCCGCTACACCCCTGAGCTTGCCGCCTCGCTAAAGACCGAGCTCTCGGAAGTATTCAACCGGGGCTTCTGGGACGGCTACTATCAGGGCGCACGCCTCGGACAGTGGAGCGAAGTCTACGGCAGCCGCTCCACCAGGAAAAAAGTTTACACCGGCAAGGTCACGAACTGGTTCGACAAGCTTTCCGTGGCGGAGCTTCTGATTGAATCTGCCCCTCTGAAAGTCGGCGACCGCATCCTCATTATGGGCCCGACAACTGGAGTGGTGGAAACGACGGTAAAGGAAATAAGGGTGGACCTCAAGCCGGTGGAAGAGGCCCCCAAAGGCACGCTCTGCTCCATCCCGGTAGATTTCAGTCTCGACTCCGACACTCTCCGCGAAGTTTCCCGCCCCGAAGAGAACGAGGGGAAATCCGGCGAAAACGCCGCCTCCCCAGCCGCCTCCTCCCACCCGACGCGCCTCCGCCGTTCCGACAAAGTCTACATCTGGGCCGAATCCTAAAGTTCAGCCGCCGCGTGAACTTTTAATCAGAATGGCTTCTTGTCAAGTGACGAATCAAAATTGCCGAACATCGGGGTGAGTTTCGGGAACTTGCCACCCACTCTGGTGGTGGCGGTTCTGAAGAACTCCGACTTGGAACCGTCAGGATCACAGACCTTGGAGAGATTCTCCTGCGCTTTGACAGAATCGCCAAGGCGGGCGAATGCGATAGCACGGAGAAGATCTTCGTACGAGGTGTCGATAAGATTGTCATAAGGTTTGCCGACACCCAGGTTCTCCGGCCATTCCAGAGCCTCGTCGATGCGTTTAAGAGCACCCTTGAAATTCCCCCTGTCAATACACTCAGCCGCAAGATGGAGTTTTACATCACGCCACATCACGTGGCTGCCGCCCTGTCCCTCGAAAGGAAGGACTCGCATTCCGGTGATTGTTTTATCCGCTTTGCTGTACTGTCCGAGGGCAATGAGAGTCTTGAGATAGGTGTCACCTACATGAAAGTTGTCCCTATGCTTGAGGTAATATGGTTCGACAACCTTGAGCGCCTTGACATATTCCCCTGCGTTATAGTGCCAAAGAGCAAGGCTCTGAACATAGCGCCACTGCTGCGGATCAAGCCGATGAGCCTTCTCAATGTCGGACTGAGAGTCCGTGAGCGCACTGCGGAAAGCATAGAACGGGGCATAGTCGGGCTCGTAGCCGGCCAAAGTTTCTATAGCCTCAGCACGATGTCCGAGGAAATCTTCCAGCATCGAAAACATATAGCCACACTTCCATCCGCCCCCGTTCTTGACAGCCCACTCAAGCGGCTGCCACGACTCCGCCCTGAAGGGGAATACGAGATCAACCGTAGAGCCCTCAACCGAAGGAATTGCAGCCGTATCTCTCCTGAGCCACGCCGTCCAAACCGCGAGCAGAGCATTCTGCTCCGGACAAGATTCGAGAAGTTTCGCCGCCTTGTCCGCAAGGGCGAGACGGCTGTAGAATGAGGCATATTCGAGATAGACCTGCCAGCGCAGTTCCTCCTTCACGGAGGCGGCAAGTTCAGAAGGGGAAATCTCTCCGGCGAGCATACGCTCCATAGCCGGGAACGGGCAGAGAGGATCAAGCGATTCGATGGCCGAAAGCCATTTCTCCGACGGTTCAGCCTGTTGGAGCAGTTCATAGGCCGAGAGGTTGTAGGCATTGCCCACCAGAGACTTGCGGGCATAGTCCGCGGCAAGTTCCATCTGACCGTCTAGGAAATGAAGCCTTGCAAGCTGCATCTGCGCAGCGCTACGCAGCTCAGAGGTTATGGCGGCTATTTCAAAACAGTCCATAGCGTCGTACATCTTGCCAAGTCCCTCTGCCGCCTGGCCGCAAATGTAGTTCGCCATAGGGTCGTACTCGTCAATCGCCAAAGCGCGCAGCACAGTTTCATAGGCCTTGCCGTATTCCAGTTTCCGCAGACAAATAAGAGCCTTGAGATTCAGCGCCTGAGAGAGAGACGGGTCAAGAGCTAGAGCCCTGTCCGCGTGAGCCTCGGCCTCCTTGTAGCAATGCGTACCATAGAGATACTTCGCGTAAATCATCTGCCCCTGAGCCGAATCGAGACAGAATTCGGGATTAATTTTGTGAGGACGGTCAATTTTCTCGGAATCAGCGTTCCAGAGCCGGTATGGACCGACAAAGACCTTCGCTGGCACAGAGCCCTCGGGAAGTTTCTCAAAGAATGGCACTGCCACCGGCAAATTCACCTCCCTGGAGACAATCTCCCGGCCTGAGGCGTCCTCAACGCGGAATTTCCCGGACAGAGCCGTAAGCGGATATATTCCCAGTTCATCTCCGTTCATCTTCACTACTGCTTGAAGGCTCACCTCATCGGCTCCTCCTATCCCCGCGACAGGGAACCAGTACTCGTTCCACTCGTCGGTTCCGTAAGGGGTAAAAAGGGTCTGTTTGAAAGGAGTGGTAGCGCTGTTAATCTGGTTCTGGTTGAAAAGCCTTCCGCTCTGAATCTCAACATACTGCTGACCATTGTCGGTGAGCAGCCCGACCCAGATGCCGCCCTGATGCGACTGAGCCCAACTGAAATACTTGCGTCCGAGTTTCTCATCACGAAGAGCATAATGGAGCACTCCAAATTCATCGTCCCCCCAGTACGCCCCGAAAAAGCCCTTGTGCGAGCCGCCCGGATGGAAAGACTTGTCGACACCGAAATTCTGGTTTGCGTAAAACGAAAGATCGCGCCCCTGTTCATCCACAGGAAACGGGGTTGTGCTGCCGTCGTGTCCTATCGAGTAGGTTGAAGGATATATGAGTTCGAGGTCGTCTGAAGCCCTGACACCGGCATTCGCCCAAGTGTAGTACGGCTGATACTCACCTGAGCCGTTGTGCCAGAACGAGCGCGTCCTAAGCCAGGCTGCATCCTTCGGAAGATTAATTTCGACCGTCCACGATGTGCGGGTGAGCAGTTCAAGCGCGCCTATGTAGCAGCTCACGCTTCCGTCAGCCTTTGTTTCTGTCCGCCACTCCACAGGGTGCGCACAGGAAGGGGCGTGACCGATTATTCCGTAGTTGAATTCGATTCCACCGCTGGTCCACGGCCCGCGGAGCGAGATTTCGCGGAACTTGACTACGGAGTTGTCGTAGAACATCTCCTTCCCCGTTGTCTTGTCACGGACGGACCATATCTTACCCCCGATTTCCGGCATTATACGCACCCGAATCCAGTCGTTTTCCAAAATCACGACCTTCCAAGTCCGCTGCGCCGCGTCCAAGTCGAATGTTTCATATTTATGATACGGATACACATTGCCTTCCGTAAGAGGGATCGGGTTCGGATCCGAAAAACCGTAGGTCGTGTAAACCGTATCCTTGACCGTCACAGTCTGCGCGAGTGCAACTGCCCCCGCCAAAAGCAGAGACAGAGAAATCAATGTCCTTTTCATTTTATAAATCTATCGTATTTTCGTAAAAAACAAAACGTCGGGCTTATGAAAATCAGGTGATATGTCATCCGTACTGACCGCAGAATACCAGTTTACGCTCAAATCCGGCCGGTAGTCCGCTCTGAAGACCCCCATCCAAAAACCGCATTCAAGGTCGCAGCCGAGTTCTCGCAGTTCCGCCTTGGAAACTTTACCGGCAACAATATAGCCATTTTCCGTAAGCTCTCCCAGGAGCCGCATCGTACTGAAATTCCAGCCGTAGTCAAGGTCACGGTAATAATGACCGGAGTAGTCGAGCACACGGCCGAGAGGGTCAATCTCCGCACAATAATAATTATCCATTGACTGCTTGGGGCTGAAGAAGATCTCCACCCTGTCCTCGTTTTCCACCTGGTCCTCGCCGGAGAAATCCTCCGAATATGTCGGAGTGGGGTCGACCACCTCGTAAGTGAAATAGAACGACTCCTCGTCGGAAAAGCAGCGGAAAAGGGTGTTGTCGTCCTCAAGAGCATCCCACGGGGCAAGGAGCCCGTCAATGGATGCGGCCGGACGGACTGTGAAAGTCCCTCCGTCTCCCACGGCATTGCCGCAGGACAACACGACCGCCCCAAAAACTGAGAATAGGACAAATTTCAAAAACATCGGTATCATACTTTGTGAGAAGGCTATATAAAAGAGGATGTATTCCTCGGAAAAATCTCAAAATACATCCTCTCCTGATTCAGTTCAAAAAATATTCTGGGCCATTACTCCTTATATGCCGGTATGTCAAGCACGAGAAGGCTGAGGTCGTCATTTTTCGGGAGCTTATCCAAGTAAGCATAAGTACTGTTATCGATGATCATCATTCCGAGACCGACCTTCGTACCGGTAATCTTGAAGTCCCCTCTGCCAAGACGCGCCTCAACCTGAGCTTTGTCGTTTTCTGAGTCATATACTCCCTGCACATCGGCCGGGAGAATATCGTGGGTAGTCCACGCGCCCCATGCGGTTTCTGTATAATACTGACCGCCGTCCCACTTGCCGAATCCAGTTTCATCGCCCAAGAATGTCTCGTAATACCAGTTGCAGGTGTGATTGAATATATCTCCCCTCAAATATCCGTTGTTGGAGATCCCGTCACAGTCGATAAAAAAGTCCATAGCGGTATTGAATGTTCCGCTCGCACAGACCTTTCTCGCTCCCGAGATTTCGATATAGACATAAAGATCCTTTTCATCCACATAGTACTTGACTGTCTTGAGAATGCCGTCACCGGTGAGAGTCGGTACATTGTTCTTAATCCAATCGTTGAAGCTTCCGTCGATATTGAACTTGAACTGACGGTTATCATAGGTGGCGGTGGTCGTAGAGTAGGTCCCGACCGTTGCGTTTTGGGCACTCGCAATGCGGAATGTGACTTTGTACTCACCGAATGTGGATGGGTTTTGCGCGGTAGCCGTCACTTCGGCCTCTGTTTTCCCGGCCGGAATGACGACGGCGGTTGACGAAAGGTTCACTGTGATTGGAGCATCATCGGCAATTGCGAGATTGGCGGTGACATCCTTGTCTGTGGCGACATCCAGAACGAGCTTCAATTTGAGGAGACCCTCTTCGCTGAATGCGGGATCCGAGTAGAGACTTACAACCGGAACTGCCGAGTACACAAGTGAGATGTATACAATTGAGTTTGATGCGGGGGTTGCCTTTTCTGCTTCCGAAATCTTGATGGCAACCTGATAGTTGCCGCTTGCGCATCCGTCTGTGTCGGCCTCAACCGGCACGGTGGCAGATGTCTGACCGGCAGGAATCTTAACCTCTTTCTTGAAGTCGGCGTACAAAGCTTCGTAGCCTTCCTCCACAGTGGCGGTAGCAAGTTTGACGACGACATCAACTGTGGTCGCCTGATCAAGGGTAAGAGTTACATTTGCCTTGTTGTCCGCAGAAAAAGAAGGATCCGCGGAAATGGATACGACAGGCACGACGACATCCGGATCAGGATTTTTCTTATTGTCTTCGGTTACTGGAGTTTTCTCGCAGGAAGGTAGCGCAAACATCGCGGCGAGGCAGAATCCTGCAAATAGTTTGAAATTTGTGTTCATAATGTTTGTATTATTTGGTTATTGGTTGTCAGTTTTTACGGAAGGGACGAAATCCCTCAGACCTGCGCAATATTTGCTTACGCAGGATACATCTTCGAACATCCTTTTATAGTCGGCATCGATATAAACGCCGTATGTGGTGAACATATGTATTCCCAGACTTGTGTAGAATTCGAGATCGGAGAGGAACACCTCGTCATCCCAATAAACCTGGGTCTGAGGCTTGTGCCAGTTGCTGAACAGAGAGTCATCAATCCAGTAGTCCAGGACCATTGTCTCGTCTGCATCGAAAACCTTAAGGTTGTCGTAGAGCATTTGCACATAGTCTCCGTTCTTCCATCTCGGACGAGCCGCCCAACCCGCACCAAGGTCGGTAAGAGGTTTCTCGTGACAGCGGTCGATGGGAGCGTATTCGAGGAATATGCCTTCGGCAGGCTTCACGCAGATGGGAGCGGGGGTAGTGTTGTCATAGGCGAGATGGGCGAGTTTCGCTTCGGGGTCTATCTCCCTCAGGCCGGCTATCATCGCATTCTCGAACAGAAGCGCTTGATCGGCAAGATTCATATTCTCACACTTTTCGCAATGGCATTTATCACCTCCGTCGTGCATCCAGAAGTAATATCTGTGGTTGGTGGGAGTGAATCTGGCGCCGAGAATCTTCGCATTCTCCCTTACCACTGCAAGCGCCTCAGGGCAGGAGGGACAGCCATTGTAATCGGACACGCGTTCTCCGTCTTTATTGACTCTGAAATATTCGGGATGTTCCGCAAAGAGGTCTCTGGGCAGGAGCCAGGACATTCCGTGAGTCTGGTTTTCGACGGCAAAGCCGTTCTCCTCGAGAATCCGCACTTTTTCAAGATACTCCGGAGTGCCGTGGTCGGCGAATTCGGCGCACAGAGATACGGTATTCATATCATACTTTTTGAGCGTATCTATCCAGTTGTAGACAGAAGTGTCCGTATCGAACAATTCTTCATTGCAGAGTATTACGCCCCTGTAGTTGATAAAAGGCTTATCCGCCTTTTTGCTGCAGCCCACAAGCACAGCCAGCACGGCTGCGAAGAGTATTACAATTTTCTTCATTGTTATTTAATTCGCTTGAATTGACACCATCTGACCACGGGAGAGGCTGAAGGTTATTTTGTTACCATTTACATCGAGGGTTTTCTTGTCCTGAAGACCGGATTTGGTGACAGTGTACACATCCACGCTACTCACGCCTTTCCAGTCTGAAGGCAGATCCCAGGTTTTGAGCGAGTAGCCGTCCTCAGAATATGCAAGAATTTCTTTGTGATCGGTTATCCACAGTGCCGGGCAGAACACATCGCCGTCCTGACGAAGGACGAGATCACCCTTGTAAATCTTGCGGGCGGAATAATCCGAAATCAGATTGTCGGAATACCTGACCCACTGCTGCGCCTCGTCACCGCTTTCGATGTCGTGGTTGTTCAGATACACAAACAGAAGAGTCTGTTCGCAAAAGTCCTTCTTCAGCGCATCGAAATCGGAAGTGGCGGAGAAACGGGTCTCTCCCTGCATATTGGCACCGAAAAGGAAGTTCAGCATCTCGTTGGAGGACCCTCCGGGCTGACCAAACACTCCGCCGCAGGCGAGATTGGCATCCACCTTCATACGCTCGCTGAAAGTTCTGTCATCCCACCATACAGCGGGACGGATACCATAGAACATATCGGTATGCTGAATTTTCCAGAACTCAGATGTGACATCAATACCCTGATTGCGAAAATAACGGTAAATCTTGCGTTCGATGTCCTGCGCGTATTCTTTAGTGTAGTTATGCAGAGGGCTTGGATGGGGTTGCATCGCATCGATGTGAACGGTACCCACCTCCTTGAGGTTGCAAAGTTCTATCACCTTGTCTATGCGGTTCTGCGTCTGACCGAGCCGCCACTCGTTTACCCAGTTCACCTGAACATTGTCCATCCCGTTTATTACGCCCCATTTGTAATACGAACCGTCAGTGTTCTTGCACAGAAGATCATTGTCCACATAATACTTCCACAGGGGGCTGTCGGAATGGGCATCCGTCATATTTATATGGATAGAAACCGAAGTGTTGTACTTTTTGGCTTCTTCCTGACACCAGAGGAAACTGTCGCGGGCCGAGTCATCCCCGGAGCGTTTGAGCGCCGGATTAAAGCCGAAAAATGCCGGCCATCCGTCATCGTGACCGTTATACTGCCAGCCGACCAGATAAACTATCTTATTCATTCCCCGTGAAATGATGTCAATCTGCCTCAACGCCTCGATGACATTTTCATAATTCATATTCACGTAAGTGCCGACGGAGCAGATGTTGCCTTTCTCGTCCTTTCCCATCTTGGGCCTTGCCATCATCATTTTCATAAACATTGTGTTGGCATAGTCGTGGATGTAAGGACGCTCAGGGGCCATTGTCACGGTGTAATCGTACGGCTCGCCCGACACGGCAGCGGAAGGCTTTTCCTGCTCTTTGGTTTCGGCCGATATCTTCTTGCAGGTTGATGCGCAGGGCATCAGCATCAAGAAGACGGCAGGTAAAAAAGAGAGTGTTTTAATACGCATAATATTATTCTTTTGTAAGAATCATAATTGTTTCGCCAGCGGTGGAAGAAACAGAGGCATACGACGAAGTCGTAACCAGCCGGAACGCCAGGACAAACTTCTTGTCCGCATTTTCGCTCTTCTGCATTTCCGAAATTATTTCCCGGCTATTGATTTGGATTTCAACAGGAGTCAGATTGTCATCCATCGCGAGAGTGACGCGGGATTGGGAAATCTTGTACATTGTTTCGGGAACCACTTTATAGTCCTCGGTGATGCTGTATTCGTCGGACACGTACTTCTGACTGAGAGCCATCAATTCACACGGGATGGAAAGCTTTGCCGCCTTCTTCAGATTGACGGATACGGTCTGTGTCTCGGCATCTGAAGCAAGCTTCACTTCGCTTGTCGTTTTTTCGAAAGAAATTTCTGCGGACACTACTTTTGGTATCAGGACGAGATCCATCTTCTGGACATTAACGCTGTCAGTTGCACATTCGAGCCTCAGGGGGAGCACATACTGGACAGAGGAAGTCCTCTGAGCGAGTTTTTTGGAGTTGAATATAATGTCGGTGCTGGCTCCGGCCTTGTCTGCAGCAATTGTGAGCGCCATATTCTCCATCGTCCAATAAGTATCAGGCATCACCATATATCTGGTTGCCTGAACGTCGTTGTACCGCTCATCCAGTTCTTCCTGAGAAAGGATACGAATCTGCACCTCCGTAGGCTCTGATGTTCTGATGCCGCCCTTGTAGACCGTGACGGTGTATCCGGCTTCGTTGGCAATTTCGAGCGAAGTCTCAATCTGACCGTATTCCTTGAAAGAGAGTATCTGCTGTCTGAACTCGGAGGGAAGGATGTCACTGTAGTCGTAGTTCACATCCCGGCACGAAGGCACAAGTGCCAATGTCAGGAAGACGGGCAACAAAAATCCGTATAATTTATTTTTCATATCTCTAAGTGTTTTCTGTTAAGGATTATTAATAGCCCGGAGCCTGCACAAGCTGCGGATTACTGTAAATCTCGGAAGCTTTGACGGGCAGGAGGTACATTCTGTTGCTCCACTGGAACGGCTGATCCACCTTGGTCGGAACATTGAACTCTGCGAAGGTCGGGTTCACCTTCTCAGTAGCGTTCAACCCCTCGTACAGTCCCGCTTTGAATTTCTGCGGAGCAATCAGCCAGCGGCGGGCATCATAGTAACGGTGAGCTTCGCCGAATAACTCCACATAGCGTTCGTTCTGAATCCATTCCATAAGGGACCTGTTCACCAAGTCAGACTCAGTGAGCGCGGGTATTCCGGCCCTCTCGCGGATTGTGTTCAGATAGCCCAGAGAATTCGCGGTATTTCCCAGCTGCGCCTCGCACTCGGCAAGGTTCAGATACAGTTCAGCGAGTCTGAAATAGAAAGCCGGAACCTCAACGTGGTAAATCTGGCCGGTGGCATACCAGACATAGTCAGGCTGCACAAACTTCTTGAAAGCATAGCCTGTTTGGCTATTGTCACGGTTGAAACGGTCAGGGTTGTAGCCGTGCCGGTTGCCGTTGCGCATCTCGAGATATGTAGGATTGCCGTTGTTTGTCGTCTGTCCGTACTCTCCGCCGTCGAAGCCGATGTTCGCATAGAAACGGGGTTCGCGGTGAGTGTTCAGATTTATCACGTCCTCGTGACCGACATAACCGGCAGACTCGTACCATTTGTCTGCAGGCAGCACCGGATCATTCTCGAGGAACTTGCCATTTTCTGTGTAGAACATCTTGACTGCATTCAGGAGCGGAGACATTGCGCAACCGCCGCCAAACACAAAGCCGCTGTTGAGCGTAACCATCGAGTGCGGCTGACAGTCCTGAGGATTGTTCGTGTAATAATTGTTGATGCATCCCCAAAGCAGTTCGTGGTTGCCGTCCACTTCACAGGTATTCATCAGGAAACTCAGCTGCATAACCTTCTTCTTGAAGTCATCAGACACCTCAGGAATATCGGGGAGAGAGAGTTTCTTCTGTTCTCGAAGAGTTTCTGAGGCCTCAAGGCTGAACAGCGACCTTTCTCCGGTTGTCAACGCATAGTCCAGCGCCTCAAGGTTAGCATCATAGGCCTTCTGCCATTTTTGCGGGTCGTAAGTGTGGCTGACAAGCTCCTTACCGTAACCAGGGGTCTCGAAATTGGTATTGGCCCAGTCGGAATAAGGGAAACTGCCATTCCAGAGAGGAGATGCCGCATACAGAAGCAGTCGAGCCTTGACGGCCTTGCAGGCGACAGATGTGGCTCGTCCTATGTTGCTGTTATCCCAATTGGCAGGAAGCCCCTTCTCGGCTTCGTCAAGCCACTGGCAGATGCGGTCTACGCAGTAATCGAAGTGTGAGCGGCCCGGCATTTCTTCCTTGGTGGTTGATGTCGGATAAAAACGGTCAATGATAGGAATCGGGCCGTAGAGGCAGAGAAGGCGGAAGTGGTCATAGGCTATAAGGAATTTGACTTCGCTCTTCCATAAAGCCCGGTCTTCATCAGTAACCTCGAGAATCTCCTCGGTTTCATCAAGTCTCTTAACAAACTGATAACACTGACCGATTCCTGTATAAACGAGGCTCCAGGGCAAATCATATACCGACCAATTGGAAGTATATGTCGCAGAAAGCGTATTCCAGCTGGCCTGCTGACCTGTGCGCCCCCAGAGATAAGGATTGACAGTCTCGTCTACAGAGGTCTCGACACCGCCGATATTGTTGTAGCCGTTGTACTGTGCAACGGAACTGTAGCAGGAATACAGATAGTGTATAGCATCGGTCTTGGTCTTTAGCATATCGTCCTCATCGACAGTTTCGACTGGTACGACCTCGAGATAGTTGCAGGAAGAGATGCCAGCGATGAGCAGTCCGGCTGCAAGCAGTTGTACGAATATATTGGTTTTCATAATGTCCGTTCTTTTAGAATTTGATTTGGACGCCCAGATTGGAGGTGAACTGCAGAGGATAGGCTGACATCGAAAGCTCCGGATCCCAGAGTTTGAACTTGCTCCATACGGCGATATTGTCAAAATTAAGGTAGAAGCGGAACCACTTGTAGGTGTATCCGAATTCAAGAGTCTTGAAGCGGAGGAAATTGCCGTTTCTAAGCCAGTATGTACTTGGAACGTAGTTGTTGCTTATCTGTCCGTCAGTTACTCCGAGACGCGGATATTCTGCATTCGGGTTAGGATTTTTCTCGGACCAGTAGTTGTCGGCGACCCACTTGACAAGGTTTCGGTCCTGATTGACATCGCCAGTGCAGAATGGGTAGAGGGTATTGATCATTATCCTTCTGAGAGCGGAACCAGTAAAGAACGCCCCGGCATCGAAGCCCTTGTAACTGAAACTGAGACCGAAACCATACTGGATTGCCGGAGTGCTACCATAGCGCGAAATCATAACCTGATCTTCGCTTGAAATCACACCATCGCCGTTTACATCACGATAACGGATGTCACCGGGCATCGTAACACTTCCAAGGTTGAGCTGGCTGGGACTGTTGTCGATTTCTTCCTGACTGGAGAACAGACCCTCGGCTATGTAGCCGTAGGTGGCGGCAAGCGGTTTGCCCGTCTTTGTCTGCCAAACATAAGGGTAGTCCGGTTCATCCACATAGACATATTTGTTCTGGGTGTAAGTGAAGCTGCCGCGGAACTCAAGGAACATATCCTTTATCGGGCTTGTCTTCCAGTTTGCACTCACCTCAACACCCATATTGTCAACTTTACCGATGTTGCTCCACGGAACGGCTGAGCCAGTACCCATTATTGAAGGCCACGAAGCCCGCTGCATCAGGATGTCGTAGCGTCTGTCGTAGAATCCGTCCACCACGATGTCTACTTGATTGAACAGCTGCATATCGATACCTATGTCCAGTTTTTTTGCTTTTTCCCAGCAGGCGTTGTCGACAGCATACGACAGAATACTTGGACCGTTGTAAGTTGTGAGCATACTGTCGTTCGCTCCGGTAGAGAAGGCGTTACCGGTGCGCAAAGCCACCGTGTTGCGGTACAGGAAGTGGGAAGCCCCGGCAAGAAGTCCGGTTTCATCACTTCCTACAAGACCATAAGAACCTCTGATTTTGAGATGGGAAATCACTTTGGAAATCGGAGCCCAGAAATTCTCGCCGCTCACTACCCAGGCGAGTGACATCGCCGGGAAAAATTCGAAACGGTTGGCGGCCTCGATGCGCTCTGTGCCGTTATATCCAAAATTGAATTCTGCGAAATATTTGTTTTTATAACCATAGGTGGCGCGTCCTGACAGTCCCTGGTTGCGGTTCGGAAGCACGTCATTACGGTATTCCCTCATCATATACATCAGCATCGCCGATACGGAATGGCCTTCGAACGTACGGCTGTAGTTTAGACGGCCATCCAGATAGAAAGTACGATCGGCGTAGCGGTTGATTGCTCCCTGACTGATATGGTCGGTGCCTTCTCTGAGAAGCTGCAACTTGTAGTAGCCCGGGTCTGAAGGATCCCAGATTTCAGTCACTGCTCTATAGTAAAAAGGAGTGATGGTGTTGGTGTACGACGACTGCGCAAAACTCTTCATATTTACGAGAGCCGTTACGCTGAGACCTTCGGTTATGAATGACAAGTCCTGATTGAGCTTGAGCATAGCGTTAATAGTGGCAAAATTGGTCTCGCTGAAGGAACTCATCATATTGGCATACGGGTTCAGACAAAGCTTTTGTCCCGAAAGGATGGCGCTGCCGAAACGCATGTGAGTATCTCCCTCCTCAGCTGGGAAAGTGGCAGGAAACGATACCGGATTTGCGTCGTAAACGGCATAGAAGATATCGGATGTCGACTGACCCGGGCCCTTATTGTTGCCGAACTGGGCATTGATGTGCAAGTCAATCACCATCGAGTCGTACGGCTTGTACGACAGGTTGTTCTGAAAAATATAGTTCCAGTTGTTGATATTGCTGTCGAACGAATAAGTTTTGGGAACTTTAAGTATACCGGAATCGTGGTTAACCTGAAGTCCCATATAGTAGATCACCTTGGAACCTCCACCCTGCAGGTTGACGTTCATCCTCTGACTGGTGGAAAATTTCTTGAACATCAGATCGTACCAGTCAACATTCGGATAAACATAAGGGTTGACACCATCACGGGTGTAGCCTATTACGGCATCGGAATATTTGGGAGTGGAATTGGGGCTGCGGCTTAGCAGAGCCTCGTTGTAAACTTCCATCCAGGTTGCGCCGTCTGCATATTCAATCATATTGACAGGTACCTGAACAGAGTTTTCCAACTTGAAGCTGACTTTGGCGCGGGTGTTTTCCACACCTCTCTTTGTAGTTACAAGCATCACCCCGTTGGCGCCGCGGGCGCCATAAATGGCGGTTGCGGACGCGTCCTTGAGGATAGAGAAGCTCTCTATGGACTCGGAGGGAAGACGGTTGAGGTCATCGGTGGATATCTCGACATCGTCGAGAAGAATCAGAGGCGTTGCTCTTCCGCCGAATGTGCCGATACCGCGGATATAGAATTCCGATGCAGCACCCGGCTCTCCGCTGTTGGTTTTCGCGATTACGCCCGAAAGTTTTCCGGCGAGGTTGCTTGTGAGAGAGGATGATGGCGACTTGATGACATCGCCCTCAATCGTCGCGATGGAACCGGAAATGGATATCTTCTTCTGCCTTCCGGCTCCGACTACGACACTGCCTTCAAGCATCGTATTGTCACCCTGCATTTTGACGTTGATGACACCGATGTCTCCGATTGAAAGCTCCTGCGTAATATATCCAAGACAGGAGATAAAGATGTCAGTATTCTTGATGGGAAGTTCAATTGAAAAGCGGCCGTCGATGTCGGTGGATGTTCCCGTATCGGTTCTACCCTTGATTCCGACGACGACTCCGGGCAGAGGTTCTCCGCTGTCAGCGTCAACAACCACACCGATAAGGGTGTGGGTGTCGCCGGAAAGTTTACCCTTGCCGGCGGCCGGTTTGACAGTTTTTTTGAGGAAAATCTGACGTCCTTCGATTGTGAATGTCACATCGGTGCCGGAGAAGATTGTCTTGAGAACACTCTCAAGACTCTTGTCCTTCGCTTTGACCGTCACCTTTCGTGATAGGTCAAGGCTCTCGTCATAGACGAAGAGATAGCTTGTCTGTTTCTCGATATCGTCCATACAGCTTTTGAGTGCCGCCTCCTTTTTGTCGATGGAGACCGTTACACTTTGAGCCGCTGCGGTTCCTGAGAAGAACAGAAGCGTGCATAGAAGCGCGGCAAAGAGTTGAAGGCGCCTTCCGTGCGAGTGGTCAGTTACAGTCATTGTTTTATGTGTTATAATTGTATATTATTAGTCTTTTTATACCCGTTTTGGCGAGTGGCGTATGTCAAGCCGGTGCGTTATCTGATGTACACCAGCCTGGTGTCGTAGTCTATCTCAAATGTATGTTCAGTACCGGAGAGGATGATGCGCAGAGCGTGTTCAAGACCATCGGAGATGCGTATCTTTCCGCGGTTTCTCACGACAGGTTCGGTGGATTCAGTCACGATCTTCACATCATAAACCCTTTCAAGTCTGGACGCAAGGCTTGCGAATGACGGAGTATTGAGGGAAAGTATGCCCTCTGTCCACAGGTAATCGTCAATGTCTGTCATTTCGTCGGTGTGCAACTTGCCGCAACGAAGTTCCGCAATCTGCCCCGGAGCAAGGACTACAGTTTCGTCCCCGCTTGAGACCCGCACTTTTCCTCGAAACAGAGCCGTGGAGAATGCTCCGGTTTCTTCTTCGGCGAGCACCCTGAACTTTGTCCCGAGCACCTCCACATCGCCGGCGAAAGTGCTGATTACGAAAGTCTTGCAGTCATCTCTGTGCGTAACGTCAAACACGGCCTCTCCTGATAGAGCGACGCGGCGATCCCCTCCGACGAATGACACTGGATATTCAAGGGTGGAACCGCCGGCAAGCCAGACTTTGGTGCCATCCTGAAGCGTCATCTCCACTGTCTGTCCGGCCGGAGATGTGAATGCGAGGGTCTGCTCTGAAAAACGAGAAATCTTCCACGAGCTGTAAAGCAAACCTCCCCCAAAGACAAGAGCCGCGAAAGTCGCCGCAATGGCGGCATAGCTAAATGCGAGACGACGAAGCTTCCGGGGCTTTTTCGTTCCGTTCACGACAGCGGCTGTCCCGGAATATTCACCCGACACTTCACATTCCGACGCAACCGGAGAATGAAGAACCATAGCGTTGAATGTCTCGTCAAGTTCATCCATTTCCCTACGATTCTCCTCGTTCTCGTCAAGCCAGTCAAGAACTGCTTTTTCCTGCTGCGGGGTCGTCCGGCAGAGCAAATAGTCTATAAGTAATCCCTTATCCATTCAGTTGGTTGTTTTCTCAATCCGGCCTCGGAAATATCACACAATACTCCCAAGCCTCTTATATAACAAATGAAAGAGGAGGGCTTACAGAATTATTTTAAAAAAATAGAAAGGGGCAACCTGCGGCGGCCTCCGACGGAGAGTTAGAATCCGCCAAGAAGCCAGAGGATGAGCGGTGTCGGAAGATAGTCCTTTAGGGCACGTCGCATAATGAATAAGGCGCGCTGCATCTCGGAAGTGACGCGGCGCTGTGAAATGCCGAGAGTCTCGGCGATTTCAGAATATGTTTTTCCGTAGAGCCGGCTGAGTTCGAATACCGTCCGGGTGATTTGGGGCATACTGTTCATTTCGCGCTCCACGATTGCGCGTATTTCATCGGAGAAAAGCCGCTGCGGGTCACAGGAATTGAGGGAGCGGATGCTGGCAGCAACAGTACGTGATTGAATACTATGGATGTCCTGCTGCTTGGAGAGATGAAGTGCTTGAGCGTTCAGGTAGTTCAAGCAGTTGTTGCGGACGGAGGTTGCGATATAGGCCGGGAGATTGGTCTGTTCGGAAATTTTTCCACGGTTTTCCCAAAATGAGACGAAACTTTCCATCACCAAATCCTCTGCTACGGCAGCATCGCGCACATATCTCCGCGCAAATATCACAAATCGGGCGTAATACTGAGAATATATCTTTTCAAACTGAGTATTACCTATTCCCCCCCCCCATAGTTTCATATATTATTGAATCACAAAGATTTGCCATATCAGTCAGCACCCTTCTGACCTAAAAGGTGCTAATAGGTCGCAAAGTTATAAAAAATTCCGCCGACTTTGACTGCAAACATTCGGTAAACTTTTTACGGAACAAGACATTTCTTAAATAAGGTAACAGTAAATTTCATTTCGCACATTTGCAGGGTAAAAGTGCGAAAATACCCTCCAGAAATATTCAGCAAACTCACTGTAATCCTAAAGTTCAGCCGCCGCGTGAACTTTAGGCGAACTTTTGGCATTATTTCTAGCCTTAAACTCTCAATAGGTGTACAGCGACTCGGATAAGCCGACTCGCTTTCCTTCCAGGAAGGAAAGTTTTGACATTTTCTTTCCTTTTCTAAAGGAAAGTGCTATATTTGCCTCCAAAAGGACAATATATGGAACTGCGCAGAACATTTCAGTCAATTATCACTCTCCATCAGGGAGAATTCCCCTACAAAGGGCTGATATCCAGAGAGCTTTCTCTTCCGCTTGGAGGGGAGGACATAGTCACCGTGACGGGAATACGGCGTTGCGGCAAGTCTTCGCTGCTGAGGATCACAATCAATGACCTGCTCGCGGCTGGAATACCCAAGGAGCGCATTCTCTATATAGAGTTCGATGATGAGCGTTTCTCCGCGATGGGATTTTCGGACTTCGACGAGATACTCCAGGCGTACCGCGAGATGTATCCGGAGCAGCCGCTCAAGGATGTCTATATGTTTTTTGATGAGATCCAGCTTGTGAAGGGCTGGGAACTTTTCGTCCTGCGGACATTCAAGAACTACAGCAAACACATCTTCATCACCGGAAGCACGGCGGAGATGCTCTCCGGGGAGATGGCTTCGGCTCTGCGCGGCTGGCCGGATGAATATACAGAATATCCTCTCAACTTCCAGGAATATCTGAAGTTCCGGAATCTCGCCCCCGACTGCTTCTCCGAGGCAGGAGCGGCCATTGCCAAGACGGCATACAGGAAGTTCTGCTCGGATGGCGGATACCCGAGGGCCGTAATGGAGGAGTCTGATAGCGCGAAGTTCAAGATTCTTCAGTCGTATTTCAACACAATGCTCTTCCGTGACCTGATTGAGCACTATGAAATAAAGTCCTCGCCGGCTATCGTAAGGTATTTTCTGAAGAGGGTATTCGAGAATGTCACGAAGCCGACCAGCGTCAACAACATCTACAACGAACTGAAGTCGCAGGGAATGAAAGTGTCAAAGGATTCGCTCTATGACTGGCTGGACTACGCCTGCAACATATTCCTGCTGTATAAAGTCCCGAGTTATACGCGGTCTGTCCTCAAGGAGTCAACCCTGCCGGCGAAGTACTATGTCGCCGACAACGGCCTGCGCAGGGCTGTATTGAGCAGTCCGGGGCCGGACGAGGGCAAAGCCCTTGAGAACAATGTATTTCTCCGGCTCCACCGCAGCCTGGGAAGCGACGACAAGATCTTCTATTTCAATGAAAACTCCCGAGAATGTGATTTCGTAGTTCTTCGGGGCGGGAATGTCGGAGAACTTGTCCAAGTATGCTGGGAACTTACTCCGGAAAATAGAGATCGTGAGATAGGTGGCCTTGTCTCCGCCGCCAAAGTCACCGGGTGCGGCAAATGCCGCATAATAACCTGGGAACAGGAAGAAACGATTCTACAGGACGGCCTTTCAATTTCAGCGGTTCCCGTCTGGAGGCTGTAGCGGGTATTTTGCCCGCGAACTTTAGAAAAGTTCGCGGAGGATGGCTGTGGAGCGGATGTTCAGGGGATATTCCAGGTGGGTTTCTATGTAGGCGAGGATTGACTCTACCAATATGGAGCGGTCCTCGCCTTTCATCGGGACGAGGAGCGCTTCTTCAAAGGGGAGACTCATCAGTTTTTCGGCAGTGCTCCGGAGAGTTTCCGGGACGAAGGGAGCGAGGTCTGCGGCGGCGGGACGGAACCCAAGAGCTACCGTGAGTTCAAGGAGAAAGAGAAGATGGAAGTTGCTGAAGTTGCCTTCCAGCGCATCCAGAAGCAGAATTTTCTTTACGCACCAGTCGTAGAGCCCCTCTTCGTTCGCTCCTTCCCGGAGGGTGCGGAAAAGGACCTCTGAGATGAACATCGAGATACTTGCCTTGCTGAAATTCGTTCTCAGGGACTGAAGCGGGCAGACTGCCCCGAGCCCCCTTACCGTCATCATCGACGAAGCCGAAACCGGATTGACGGAAACTTCGCCCTCAAGAATGCTAAGCGGGCTCACAAGGCTCATAACCCCGGAGCGGCTTCCACTTCCTCCTCCCCTGCGGCCACCCCCTGACGATGCTCCCGAAAGAGACGACGCGCCGGAAACCGAGCGGAGGAACAGGCTCCGGCGGCCCCATTCGCGGCTCAGAGTGTGGAGCACGAGGGAATTGTCCCCATACTTGGTCGAATGGAGAAGAATGAATTCGATGCTCTCTTTTTTGCCGCCTCTTGTCATATATCCGTTTCTATTCTTCCGAGATTTTGCAAGCGGGACTTGCAAAATTGGAAGTGGTCATAATTGTAACAGCTATTTCAGCGCGCCCACAATGCCCATAAGGGCTTTGTAGCGGTGGGAAATTTGGTTTTTGGCGGTTTCGGGGATTTCGGCGAGGGTCTTTCCGCGAAGGGTGTCGACCTCGGCCGGCGAATATCCGTCGGTCAGGAGACTGCCTAGCTCCGCGTCAGTCGGGATGAAAACTGGGTCGTAGCCGAATCCGCCGCAGCCTGCCTTCCCGGAGGCTATTCTGCCCTCGAGGCTTCCGTCCGAAACGACCCGTCTTCCGTCAGGGAAAATGAGCGTCACGACGCAGCGGAATCTTGCCGAACGGCTCACGGGGGTCCACGCCCCGGCTTCCCTAAGGCGTGAAAGGAGCTTGTCCATATTGTCGGAGAAATTTTTATCCTCTCCGGCATAGCGCGCCGTGTATATCCCCGGCTCTCCCCCGAGAGCATCCACCTCAAGGCCCGAATCGTCGGCAAAAACCGCGTCTGCTGCCCCATCGGGGAGACGGTCGAAAACATATTGAGCCTTCAGAAGGGAATTTTCAGCGAATGTGCTTCCCGTTTCCTCCGCCTCGCCCTCAATTCCAAGATCGCCCGGGGAGAGGATTTCCACGCCCGCGCCGAGAATTTCCCCTGCTTCACGCAGCTTCCCCCTGTTTCCTGTTGCAAAAACCAGTTTCATAAAATTCCGTTTGTCTAATAAAATGGATGTTCAAATCTCAAAACACGGCGCAAAATTAGCAAAATTCCGCATAGATTAGTATCTTTGTGTTTTTGCGTCCGAATGGGAACGGTTATTGATTCCGGACACAGGCCATCTATATACAGGTACAAATGAAATTTACAGATATGAAACATATTCACTCAGCACTCGCGGCCGCTCTTTTCTGCGCGGTCCTCATTTTCGGGGCAAACACCCCCTCAGAGGCACAGAGCAAGGCTTTCAAACTCGGACAATGGACTGAAATCCAGAACTCCATTGTGCGTCAGCTCAACCAGTCCTACGTTGACACTCTCGATGCAGGAAGGATTATGAAGGCGGGAATTGACGCAATGCTTTCCCAGCTCGACCCCTACACCGTCTATGTGCCGGAGGAGGAAAACGAGGATTTCCAGATGATGATTTCCAAATCCTACGGGGGTATAGGCGCGATTATCCACAAGAAAAAAGGTGAATATGTGATTATAAACGAGCCATACGAAGGTTCGCCGGCGGTGAAGTACGGACTTCAGTGCGGGGACGAGATTATGGAAATCAACGGCGAAAGCACCGTGGGACTGGAGAGCGCCGAGGCTTCGGAGAAAATGAAGGGAAAACCGGGCACAAAGGTGCGCTTCAAGGTGAAGAAAGTGCGCACCGGAGAGATCAAGGACCTGGAGATTGTGAGGGAGAGGATCCATCTTCCGGATGTGGAATACGCCGGGATGCTGAACAGCAGGGACGGCTACATCCTTCAGAGCGGATTCACCGAAAACGTATCCTCAGACATACGTGCGGCCTACTATAAGCTCAAGGAGCAGGGTATGCAGAGGCTCATTCTCGACCTTCGCGGAAACGGCGGCGGACTTATGTCCGAGGCAATCAACATCGTCAGCCTCTTTGTGCCCAAGGGTTCGCTGGTGATGAGCTCGAAGGGCCGCGCCGAAGACACCAAGGAATACAGGACCACGACAGAACCGATTGACACCGAGATTCCGATTATAGTCCTCATCGACTCCAACTCGGCATCCTCTTCGGAGATTGTGACCGGTGCGCTTCAGGACCTTGACCGCGCCACGGTGATGGGTCAGCGCAGCTACGGAAAGGGTCTTGTGCAGTCCATCCGCCCTGTCGCCTACAACGGACAGTTGAAGGTCACCACAGCGAAATACTACACTCCGTCCGGCCGCTGCGTTCAGGCCATCGACTACAGCCACCGCAACGAGGACGGCAGCGTGGGGCACATTCCTGACTCCCTGACCCACGAGTTCAAGACCGCGCACGGAAGGACTGTCCGCGACGGCGGCGGAATCACTCCGGATGTGGTTCTTCAGGCTCCTTCCTACAGCCGCATTCTCTATTCTCTTGTGGTTTACGGAGTACTGGACCGCTATGCGATTGAGTTTGTCCGTAAGCACGCTTCGATTCCGGCGGTGGAGAGTTTCCACCTTAGCGACGCGGAGTTCGACGATTTCGTGAACTTCGCCAAGACCCAGGAGTTCGACTGCCGAAGCAGCGCCAAGGCGCTTTTCGACCAGATGAAAAAGGAACTGGAAAAAGACGGGCTCTCGGAGGGCGTGGAGGAGCAGCTTTCCGCCATCAACAAGGCTCTCGAAATGGACAAGGAACAGCTTATCCGCCTCAAGAAGGACGAGATTGTTCCGTTCATCGAGGAGGAGCTGGTTGTCCGCTACTACTATCAGGCCGCAGGTGTGCAGCTGCGGCTTCGCTACGACCGCGAGCTGAAGGAGGCTCTGAGCAAGGCTGAATAGAGCCCTACGGGGCCGCATAAGGAGGCATCTGACTGCGTTGTGCTCCTTGCATCTGCCCCCTTCTTCAGCCCCTGCTAACTGTTATATCATCCAGCTTTCTCTTTCAATTTTATTTAAAATTGTTATCTTTGCGTTGTTTATAGATTATCTGCTCGGACATTATGAGGAAAATTTTAACTCTCGCACTCGCCGCTCTCGGCTCCGTCCTTCTTTCTGAAGGCGTGGACGGGAAGGCTGATTTTGCGTCGCAGAGCCTCTCCGGGGCCGCGCCGCAGGTGGAGAGCTACATTCTTCAGGATGAACGGGAGCAGAAGGACGAATTTCTGGACGAAAAGGGCAACGCCTTTATGCCTGCGCGCTGCGAAGTCCCATCCGCAAGGGTGAACTGCAGCGGGGCATCTTCGCGCAACCTCTCCGAAGGCAAACGGCACTCGCAAAACGTCCGGCCAAGTATCTGCCGCTATGGCCGCCTTGTTTCCACAGTGCGTGGAGGCAAAGAAGTAATTGCCTCGCTTTCAGGAGGTTGTCTCTGGCTTC
This sequence comes from uncultured Bacteroidaceae bacterium, assembly GCA_964465765.1. GTDB lineage: Bacteria > Bacteroidota > Bacteroidia > Bacteroidales > Bacteroidaceae > Bacteroides. The sequence goes on from CAYXLA010000005.1 coordinate 24,683, forward strand.
TTCTGCCCTCTTCCTTCATAAAACTGCATATTCTGAGGATTTAGCATCCCTCTCCCCCTCCGCCTGTTACGCCCCCCTCGGTGCCAAGCGCCGAAGGAAGAATTGTGTTTATATATGTGCGTAACGGCAAAACAAAACCTTTAATGTGGATATGCCCGGCTGCCTTTCGGGCGTATCCCTTCCAATAGACCTAAAAAAACCTAATATTCAACAATATATAAAATGATCAAGATTATGAACAAAGAATTCAAACGTGTGCACAGCACACTCGATATAGTCATCTGCGCCCTTCTCGTGATTGCTGGCGTCGTCATCGTTGTAATTCCTTCAGCCGTAGGCGTGAACATCCTCGGCTGCTGCCTCGCATTCTGCGGAATCGTGCTTTTCTTCACAATGAAGAATGCCTACAAGGACACGGAGAACGGAGTCAAATACTGCAAGAAAATCAAATATTTCCAGGCAAGCCGCAAGAGCGAACTGCTTGACGCGCTGAAGAACGACCCTTCAAAGGTGGACTGGACCGAGACCGGCGCAGGAAACGGACTGAGGGTGGACATCTATATCAACCGCAAGCACAATCAGACTTTCGTTCACTGCGCGGAGTACATCCCGTACAACTATCAGGACTGCTCAGACTGGTTCAGCTACCCGCTTGACCAGACCGG
>CAYXLA010000006.1:0-22329 GCA_964465765.1 uncultured Bacteroidaceae bacterium
ACGGTCTCGTCGACGGTGAGCTCGCGGCCCTGCAGCACGCGTCCGTCGACCCAGTGGCCGTACTCGACGGGCTCGATGTCGTACTTGCGGCAGAGCGCCCACCAGTGGTCAATCCACTGCTGCGTGGGGTTGGGGTAGTTGTCGATGTGGGTGTTGGCGAGTATCTCGATGCCGTGTGCCCCCATGTCGCACACGTCCTCGAAGCAGTCCTCGAGATTCTTCTCGAAGCCGTACTCGGCGGAGTAGCTGTAGAGCGAGACTCCGCGCTTGGGGCCCTTGCGGCGTGCTGCCGTGTCGAGGGGCTGGTCCTGACGTGGAGCCGCTGCCATTGATGCCGGCAGGATGGTGGCTGCTGCCGCCGCTGCCGTGCCGCGCAGGAAGCCGCGGCGTGAGATGGTGTTTCCGTTCATGGTGCGTGAGTTTATGTGTTGCGTGCCCCGAAGTTACGCGTTCTGCGCGTCAGGTGCAACAGAGTCGTACAGATTTTCTGCTTCAAGTAGTTCGGCGAGCAGCTGTGCTGCGGTCTTGCCCAGCAGTGGGTGCATGGCGTCGGGGGCAATCTGTGCCAGTGGCTGGAGCACAAACAGGCGGTGCTGCATCAGCGGATGGGGCACCGTGAGGCGGTCGGTCGTGATGACACGGTCGGCATAGAGCAGGATGTCGATGTCGATGGTGCGGTCGGCGTAGTTGCCGCCGACTGACTTGTGGTGACGGCCGAGGCTGCGCTCGATGTCCTGCGTGAGGTCGAGCACCTGCAGCGGCTCGAGGCTGGTGTCGACACACGCGGCAGCGTTGAGGAAGCTGTTGGCGGAGGCGAAGCCCCAGGGTGCAGTCTCAAAAAAGTCAGACAGGGCAACTATGGTCCCTATCTGACTCTCTATTGTCTGCACCGCCTGCAGTATGTTCTGCCTCCTGTCGCCAAGATTGGAACCCAGTCCAAGGTACAGCCGGTTCATGTCTCTCGGTCTCGGTCTCCGTCTCTGACTGCCGGATTATTTGTCGGTTATCAGCATTGCGTCGCCGTAGGTTCCGAAGCTGTAGCCTTCCTTCAGTGCCACGTCGTAGGCTCCCATCACCTGGTCGTAGCCGCCGAAGGCTGCCGTCATCATGAGCAGCGTGGAGAGCGGCAGCTGGAAGTTGGACACCATGGCGTTGGCAATGGCGAACTCGTAGGGCGGGAAGATGAACTTGTTGGTCCATCCGTCGAAGGGCTTCAGGTGTCCGTCGGTGCTGACGCTGGTCTCGATGGCACGCATCACCGTGGTGCCGATGGCGCATACCTGATGGCCGCTGTCGATGGCCTTGTTGACGCGCTCGGCGGTGGCTTCGGGAATGATGGTCTGCTCGGAGTCGGTCTTGTGCTTCGTCAGGTCCTCCACGTCGATGCTGCGGAAGTTGCCCAATCCGGCATGCAGCGTCAGGAAGGCGAAGTCGATGCCTTTTATCTCGAGGCGCTTCATCAGCTCGCGGCTGAAGTGCAGGTTGGCGGTGGGGGCGGTCACGGCGCCTTCGTTCTTAGCGAAGATCGACTGGAAGTTCTCGGCATCTTCGGGCTCGACCTTGCGGCGTATGGTCTCGTGTGGCAGCGGAGCTTCGCCGAGGGCGTAGAGTGCCTTCTTGAACTCGTCGTGGGTGCCGTCGAAGAGGAAACGTAGCGTGCGGCCGCGCGAGGTGGTGTTGTCTATCACCTCTGCCACCATCGAGTCGTCCTCGCCGAAGTAGAGCTTGTTGCCGATGCGGATTTTGCGTGCAGGGTCGACGAGCACGTCCCACAGGCGCATGTCGGGGTTCAGCTCACGGAGCAGGAACACCTCGATGCGCGCTCCGGTCTTCTCCTTGTTGCCGTAGAGGCGTGCTGGAAACACCTTTGTGTCGTTGAAGATGAACACGTCCTTGTCGTCGAAATAGTCGAGTATGTCCTTGAAGATCTTGTGCTCAATCTGTCCTGACTTGCGGTGCAGGACCATGAGGCGTGCCTCGTCGCGATACGGCGCCGGATACTGGGCGATGCGGTCTTGCGGCAGCTGGAAGTTGAATTGCGATAGTTTCATATCTATATTTTTATATTGTATTGTCCTTTACTGTTGTTTCCGTCTCTTTGTGCGGTGCCACTTGCTGCACCTTTATCCATTGTTCGAAGTCCTCGGGCCGCTGGCACTGGTCCACGGTGATGTCGCCCACGCGTGTCCGCCGCAGTGCGGTGAGGTATGCTCCCGACCCCAGCGCCTCGCCGATGTCGCGTGCCAAGGCGCGGATGTATGTCCCCTTGCTGCATGTCACCCTGATGGTCACCGACGGAAGGCTGTAGTCCAGCAGTTCTATGCGGTCGATGACGAGCGTCTTGGGCTTCAGCTCCACCTCTTCACCCTTGCGGGCACGGAGATAGGCACGTTTGCCATTGACGTTGCATGCCGAGTAGGCGGGCGGCACTTGCTCTATGGTGCCCACGAAGCGCTGCAGGGTCTGCTCCACCAGAGGGCGCGTGATGTGATTGGTGGGATAGGTGCGGTCGACCTCGTGCTCCATGTCGTACGACGGCGTCGTGGCACCCAGGCACAACGTAGCCACGTACTCCTTGGTCTGATATTGCAGCGACTCAATCTTCTTCGTTGCACGACCGGTGCAGATGGTCATGACGCCTGTGGCGAGCGGGTCGAGCGTGCCGGCATGTCCCACCTTCAGGCTCCGTTGGGGCAGTCCCAGGCGCTGGCAGATGAAGTGGCGCACGGTCTTCACCACGCTGAACGACGTCCAGCCGTAGGGCTTGTCGAAATACAGTATTTCTCCTTCTTCGAAATTGAGCATCATGCTATGTTTAAGTCGGCACCGACAGCCAGCGCCACGAGTATTATGCCTCCAATCAGTATGCGGTACCAGCCGAAGGCCTTGAAGCCGTACTTGGTGACGTAGGCGATGAAGAACTTTATTGCGGCGACTGCCACGACGAACGCCACGATGTTGCCAATGATGAGCATCGTCATGTGGTTGCCCTCGAGCAGCAGGTTGCCGCCGCCGTCTTCAATCAGGTCCCACAACTTCTTGCACGTGGCGCCAAACATCGTGGGCACGGCAAGGAAGAACGAGAACTCTGCCGCAGCCTTGCGCGTCAGACGCTGCTGCATACCGCCGACAATCGTTGCCATCGACCGCGATGTGCCGGGCAGCACTGCCGCGATGCACTGGTACATACCGATGATGAATGCGCGCTTATAGGTCTCGGGAGTGTCCTCCGAGCCTTTGTTGAAGATGCGGTCGCAGAAGAGCATGAACACGCCGCCCACAACCAGCATCACTGCCACCAGTTCGACCGACTCCAGATTCTCGTCGATGAAGTCGCCAAGCAGCAGTCCCACGACTACTGCCGGCAGCACGCCGACAATCAGCTTCAGGTAGAAGCGCCAGATGGCTTGCCACCACGTGTATCCCTGGGTCTGCATGGTCTCGGGGTAGAAGAAGCGCCTCCAGTATAGGCACACCACCGACAGGATGGCGCCGAACTGGATGATCACGGTGAAGGCTTTGACGAACGGCGTGCTCTCCACGCCCAGCAATGCCTCGGCGATGATCATGTGTCCTGTCGACGACACCGGCAGGAATTCTGTCAGTCCCTCGACGATTGCTATGACTATTGTCTGGAAAATGTTCAGCTCGTCCATCGCGTCAATCCTCACGTTTTGTCAGGTCACTGCCGTTGTCCTTTGGCTTGCGGATTACGGCGTAAATCATGAACAGAAAGCCGGCGAGGCACACCAGCGGTGCCACCTTGATGCGTCGCGCGCTGAAGATGTCCGGCTCGAAATGGTCGGATGTCGACGACGGACCGGTCATCAGCAGAAATCCCACTACCACTACTGCCACGCCAATGGCTATCATGATGAGATTTGTCTTGTCGAAAGCGAAGTTATCTTTCTTCATATTGTATTGTTGTTTCGTTCTTATCGGGGATTAGTACTCTCTCTCTTTCTGTTTATACATTATATATATAGTATCTATACATTATTTATATATAGTAAAGGTCGCTCGCCTTCATGCCGATGTACTTGTTTGTCGACAGATAGGCGCACAGCATCGTTATGGTCAGTCCGAATGCCAGCACCACGCCCGACACGACGAGCATGGCATCGGCGGTCACGACTGTCGCCATCTGCGGCTCAACGCCCACAACCCAATAGGCGGCTGCCCACAGCAGCACGTCTGCAGTCACCGTCGCCGCCAGTCCTATCATGAAGTTGCGCCGCATGAACGGACGCCTTATGAACGCGGGACTTGCGCCCACCAGCTTCATGGTGTAAATCAGGAAGCGCTGCGAATGCATCGCCAGACGCACGGTGTTGCTTATCAGTGCAAACGATATCAGCGTCAGCACGGCGGCAAGGGTGACGAGCGCGATGCTCACCGTACGTATGTTCTTGTTCACCACGTCCATCAGGTCTTCCTGATATTCCACGCGGCTTATCCGCTTGTCGGCACGCAGTCCTTCTGCCACAGCCGACAGGCTGTCGGTATTGGCATAGGCGGCGTTCAGCTTCACCTCGAGCATGGCGGGCAGTGGATTGTATTCGAGGAACTGCTGCGGGTCAACGCCCATTGCCTGTACGTACTCGTGCTGCGCCTGCTCCTTAGAGATGTATTGCACCGACCGCGCAAACGGCTTCGCCTCCACTTCTGCCTTCAGCCGGAAGATGTCGCTCTCGCTCTGTCCTCTGTCGATTTCTGCCGTCAGGCTCATGTTCTCGCGGACATAGCCCGCCAAGCCGTGCGCAGCAAGGACGAAGAACGTGACCATGCCCACAAGCAGCAACACCAGCGTGGTGCTTATCGTTGCCGTCACCGTCTGCATGCCGAAATGTCTTCTCTTCCTTTTCCTCATATATATAATATGTGTACTTCTGCTTTATCTGTGCTCCAGCGTCACTCCTTCTCAAACGCGTATATCAGCGAGCTGCTCTTCTGCCTGTCTCCCCACGATGCGAGCAATGCTCCCGTGCCTGTCAGCATGCCGCGAACGAAGCTCATCGTGCGTCCCAGATGCTGCTCTGTCAACATTGACACGTAGAAGGCGTCGAATGGCATTGGCTTGACAGTCGTGAGTTTGAAGCCCCACTTCCGTGCAAACCGCTCCATGGTGTCGGGCGTGAAGTGCCACAGGTGGCGCGGCACGTCGTAGGCGGCCCAGTCTTCCTTATAGTGTTGTGCGTCGTAGCTGCTGCAGTTGGGCACTGCCACCAGCAGCAGACCGTCGTCCTTGAGCCATCGGTGAAGTCCGCTCCACAAGTCGTTGATCCGCTCAATGTGCTCCATGACGTGCCACAGCGTTATTACGTCGTATGTGCCGTCGGCAATCGCAGCGTAGGCATCTTCTGTCCACGTGTCGAGCCCGAACTTCTGCCGTGCGAAGCCGCGTGCAGCCGCACTCTTCTCTATCGTGTCGACCTGCCAGCGCCGTTGCATCATTGTGTTGGCAAAATAGCCTGTGCCACTACCAATGTCGAGCAACCGCCCACAGGTCTTGCCGCTCAGCCGCTTCACCAGCTCTGCCTTGCGGCGCAACATGTAGCTGCGTACCCAATGGTAGACGGTGTTCATCGCGCCGCGCTCCGTGTCGGTGTGCGAGATGTAGTCGGGCGATTCATAGTAACGCCCAATCTCAGCCTCAACAGGAGCGTCGCCCGTGAAGCGGAACCCGCAATCGGCACACCGGCATACGTGGAACGTCTCGCCGCTGGCATAGCGGTCGATGCACACGAAAGCCTCTTCAATGTGCCGGCTGCCACATAGCGGACAGCATCTGATGTCAATGGTCTCCATCGCTTTCAACGCACACACGGAGCATGCCTGCCCCACTCTGTTGCGGTCAGGGCACACTACACCGTAATTTGGCGCAAAAGTACAGATTAGTTCGGTGCTTCTGTGAGTATTTAAGGAATATTAATCAAAAGGTCAGCCCTTCACTTCCTCGCCTATCAGCGTCGCCGACGTGGAGTCTGTGATGCGGCACGTGACAAGGTCGCCGATGTGATGCGTGCCTTTGTCGAAGACCACCACGCGGTTTTGCTCCGTGCGTCCGTACAACTGGTTTGCGGACCGCTTCGACCGTCCCTCTACCAGCACCTCATAAACGTGTCCGACGCTGCGGGCGTTGGCCTCTGCCGACAAGCGGTTTTGCAATGCTATAATCTCGTTCAGACGGCGTATCTTGACATCCTCGGGCACGTCGTCGGGCATATGCTTCGACGCATAAGTGCCTGCACGCTCGGAGTATTTGAACATAAATGCCGAGTCGTAGCCGCACTCTTCCATGATTGAGAGAGACAACTTGTGGTCCTCCTCGGTCTCGGAATGGAAGCCGCAGAATATGTCGGTCGACAGGCCGCAGTCGGGGATGATGCGGCGTATGGCCTCGACGCGCCCCATGTACCATGCGCGGTCGTAGTGGCGGTTCATCAGTTTCAGGATGCGGTCGCTGCCGCTCTGCACGGGCAGGTGTATGTGCTTGCAGACGTTCGGCACGTCGGCAATGACATGCAGCGTTTCGTCGCTCATGTCCTTGGGATGTGATGTGGTGAAGCGCACACGTACTGTCGGGAAAGTCTCGCCGACGGTGCGCAACAGCTGTGGAAAGCTGACCGTCGTCCCGTCAGGACGTTGGTATAGATATGAGTTGACGTTCTGCCCGAGCAGCGTCACCTCCTTGTATCCCTTGCCGGCAAGATCGGCAACCTCGGCAAGGATGCTCTCGATGTCGCGGCTGCGTTCGCGTCCGCGTGTGTACGGCACGATGCAGTAGGTGCAGAAGTTGTTGCACCCGCGCATAATCGACACGAAGCCCGATATGTGATTGCCGCAGATGCGCGATGGGATGATGTCGCGATAGGTTTCGGTCTTCGACAGCTGTACGTTTATTGCCTTTTCGCCCTGCTCGGCAGCGGCGATGAGTTCCGGCAGGTCCATATAGGCATCGGGACCTGCCACGAGGTCCACGTGGTGCTGTTCTATCAGTTCGTCCTTCACGTGTTCTGCCATGCAGCCCAGTACGCCAATGATCAGCGGATGCCGCTTGCGCATGGCGTTAAGCGTCTCAAGACGATTGTAAATCTTGCGTTCGGCATTGTCGCGCACCGAACAAGTGTTCAGGAACACTGCGTCGGCGTTGTCGAGGTTGTCGGTGACGCTATATCCGGCCATCTGCATTATAGTGGCCACTACTTCACTATCCGCCACGTTCATCTGACAGCCGTAGGTCTCGATGAACAGCTTTTTGTCATCAGCAGTTGCAGATTTTAAGTCTGTTTCTGTCTCTTCTCTCATGTCTATTATCGTGTAAAATGGTTTTCGGCTGCAAAGATAGTGCAAGTTTGAGGGCGAAAGTCCGCGTGTGTTTAAAAAGTGAATTTGTACGCTGAACAGGGCTTGTACTTTTTATTTTATTGTAAAAAAGAGTTAATAGCTTACATTTTCGTGGTTGAAAGTTTGGCAGAGTGATTAAAATGTTGGTCCTTTGTGCTCGGAAGAGTAATCTTCATACAAAATTAGATTTTTTCATAGTTAAGGTTTAGGTTAAGTAGGGAGCGGGTGGCTGTGAAGCTACCCGCCCTTTTTGTTCATGGGCACGCGCTCCGGTTGTACTATCAGTCCTCCTTGCTGTTTCTATTAATCAGGACTGGCGTACCAGATACTCGGTACTGGAGTACCGTATAAATGGTACGAGCGTACCAACTGAATGGTACTGGGCATGCGACTATATGTCTTTGCTCAAGGGTATATACGTTTCAGCTCAAAGGTATAAACGTTTCGGTTCAAAGGTATAAACGTTTCGGTTCAAAGGTATAAACGTTTCAGTGCAAAGGTATATACGTCTCGGTGCAAAGGTTTATACGTTTCAGCGCAAAGGCACATCTCTCATTTTTTGCACGACGCCACTTTGCCGTCTCAACGACGTGCGCTACCTTTGCGGCGCAAAAAGAAAGTGGAGAGATTTGAGTAGCTTGCAACCACGAGAAAAAATGCTAAAAGACATCTTCTGAGTTTCTACTCTTATACCTATCCCCCTTCTATAAGTTTAATTCATAAATCTTTAAAAGAATGGGATATCTATTTACATCCGAATCTGTGTCTGAGGGCCACCCCGACAAGGTAGCCGACCAAATCTCAGACGCTATCCTCGACAAGCTCCTGGCTTACGACCGCAACGCCAAGGTAGCCTGCGAAACACTGGTCACCACGGGTCAGGTGATTCTGGCCGGTGAAGTCAAGACAAAGGCATACATAGACATGCCTCTGGTGGCACGTGGTGTAATCCGCCGCATTGGCTACACCAAGGGCGAGTATATGTTCGAAAGCAACTCGTGCGGAGTGCTCAGCGCCATACACGAGCAAAGCCCCGACATAAACCGCGGCGTTGAGCGCGGTAATCCCATGGATCAGGGTGCCGGAGACCAAGGAATGATGTTCGGTTACGCCACAAACGAGACCGAAAACTACATGCCGCTGTCGCTCGACCTGGCGCACCGCATACTGCGCATCCTGGCGGACATACGCCGCGAAGGCAAGGAGATGACCTACCTGCGCCCCGATGCCAAGAGCCAAGTGACAATTGAGTATGACGACAACAACCGTCCCGTGCGCATCGACTCCATCGTGGTGTCGACACAACACGACGAGTTCGTCCAGTCCGCCGACAACACGGCAGAAGCACAGGCTAAAGCCGACAGCGAAATGCTGGCAACCATACGCCGCGACGTTATCAACATTCTGATGCCGCGCGTCAAGGCCTCGATACATTCCGCAGAAGTGCTGAAGCTCTTCAACGACCAAATAACCTACTTCGTCAACCCCACCGGCAAGTTCGTCATCGGCGGTCCTCACGGTGATACCGGACTGACCGGCCGCAAGATTATCGTCGACACCTATGGGGGCAAGGGAGCCCACGGCGGTGGAGCCTTCTCCGGCAAAGACCCGAGCAAGGTCGACCGCAGTGCCGCCTACGCCGCACGCCACATCGCGAAGAACATGGTGGCTGCAGGCGTCGCCGACGAAATGCTGATTCAGCTATCGTATGCCATTGGCGTGGCACGACCAGTCAGCATCTTCGTCAACACCTACGGCACGAGCCACGTCGGTGCCACCGACGGAGAGATTGCCGCCAAGATTGGCGAACTGTTCGACCTGCGTCCGCGTGCCATCGAGGAGAGTCTGAAGTTGCGTAACCCCATCTACGAGGAGACGGCAGCCTACGGACACATGGGACGTGAGCCGCAGACCGTCACCAAGCACTTCCACTCCGACTATGAGGGCGATGTCGACGTGACGGTGGAGCTGTTCACGTGGGAGAAGCTCGACCGCGTCGAGCAAATCCGCATGGCATTCGGCTTGGAATAAAGACCATACACGACAAGGCGGACGAACATGAACGGACGGAACATCGTGATGAATTTTAGTCATGCGTATGAGGAAAACCGCTTCATGCGTTCGTCTGGCTTCGAGTGGATAGACTGCAGCAGCATCGGCGGGACAAACTGTTATCTCGACGATGCAGCCGCAGCCCATCTTCGGAAACTGATTTCCGCCTACGGCTGTGAAGGCACGCACTGGATAGACTCCGGTGACTATCACTACATGACAAAGCTATGGACAGACATGGTGGCAGAGCCGTTCACGCTGGTGGTGTTCGACCATCATCCCGACATGCAGGAGCCGCTATTTCCAGGAATGCTGTCGTGCGGCAGCTGGCTGCGGGCTGCACTTGAGAGCAACAGCTTTATAAAAGAGGTGTATCTGCTCGGCGTGGCGGACAGCCTGACGGGAGAGTGCACTGGTTTTGAGGACCGACTGCACATCGTGGCCGAAAGCAACATCAATCACGCCGCCGTGCCGGACTGGAGCGCGGAGCGGGCTGTTTACCTGTCGATAGATAAGGATGTCTTCAACCGCGACGAGACCGTCACGAACTGGGATCAAGGCAGTCTGGATTTTGGGCGTTTCCGCAAGTTCATCGATGCCCTCGCACCCTGCCGCATAATCGGAACGGACATCTGCGGCGAGGATGCATCGATAACCGTGTCGGCAAACCGCATCGACGACAAACAGAAGAACGAAGCCTTCAACGAGAGCCTGTATGGGCTGATACGCGATAAACTGATTAGAGAATAAAGGACACAAACATGAATAAGTTAGAGAGAGTGAGCGTCTACTGCGCATCGAGCACAGCCATCAATCAAGCCTACTTCGACGATGCACGCGAGCTGGGACGGCTCATGGCGAGCAACAACATGCAGCTGGTCTACGGCGGCGGCTCGGCCGGGCTGATGGGTGCAGTGGCTGATGCCGTCAAAGACAATGGCGGCAAAGCCATCGGCGTGATACCACACTTCATGGTGGAACGGGAATGGCTGCGCAGCGGACTTGACCGTGTCATCGAGACCGACACCATGAGTGAGCGCAAGCGCATCATGGAAGAGCTCTGCGATGCTGCCGTGGCACTGCCTGGCGGTCCTGGCACCTTCGACGAGCTGATGGAGATTATCGCCCTGAAGAAATTAGGACTCTACCACAAGCCCATAGCGGTGCTCAACACCCGTGGTTATTTTGACCCGCTAGTGAAACTTCTGGAGCGCAGCATGGAGGAGCACTTCATGAGCGAGCGCTACCGTTCCCGACTGATAAGCGTAGCATCAACGCCAGCCGAGGTCATTGACATGATACTCAACGAACCTCCCTACGACGAATCCGTAGACGAATATGTCGTGATATGACGCATCTGACGACACTTGCCATGCTGACCGTGCGGGGCATACCACTGCCCCGACCTGTCATGGAGAGCGACACCATCATACTGCTGATGTTGTGTTGCTGCTTCTTCAGCATGGTGGCGTTCACCAAGTGCCGCGCCATGTTGGCAGAAGAAATCAAGACCTTCTTCCTACAGCACACCAGGACACGCAACTCGCTGTTCAACCTGTCCACGGTGACAAACCGCCGCCTGCGGGCATTACTCATACCGGAGGCGTGCATACTGGCGTCGGTGTTCGCCTACTTCATGTTCCACGCCATCCATCCCGAGCAAACACCCGACCGTCCGTTCCTGCTCTGGACAGGGCTGTGCAGTGTGTGTTGTCTGCTGTTCATTTTCATCAAGAGAGCAATGTACGCCGTCATTGGCTGGGTGTTCATCGACCGCGACAGAGTACGTGCATGGATGCAAGCCTACAACATCGTAATTCGCATCACAGCCTTCATCCTGCTGCCCGTGACGCTGATTGCAGCCTTCCTCAACACCAACTTTACCGTCATGGTCCACATCGGTCTGCTTCTGGTTGTATTGTCCAAGTTGCTTATATTATTCAAGTGGATAAAGCTTTTTTGTGACAAACCTTATGGCTATTTCCCGATATCTGTGTACTTTTGTGCCCTGGAAATTATACCCCTTTTCTATATGGTCGTTGGTATAATGAAGTTGAATGAGTTTGTGGTATTTAATTTTTAAGACAGCGTGGAAATAAAGAGAATATTAGTTTCACAGCCCAAGCCGGCTACCGAGAAATCTCCTTACTACGACATCGCAAAGAAATACAGCGTTGACATCGTGTTCAAGCCGTTCATCAAGGTCGAAAGGCTATCTGCCAAAGAGTTCAGACAGCAGAAGATATCCATCCTTGACCATACAGCCATCATCTTTACTTCAAGACATGGCATAGACCACTTCTTCCATCTGTGCGAAGAGTTGCGCGTTGCCATTCCGGAGACGATGAAGTACTTCTGCATCACGGAGACCGTGGCGCTGTACATTCAGAAGTACGTGCAATATCGCAAGCGCAAAATCTTCTTCGGCAACACGGGCAAGTTCGATGACCTCATGCCGCAGATTATCCGCCACAAGACAGAGAAATACTTCGTTCCTATGTCCGACGTCCACAACGACGACATCAAGAACCTGCTCGACAAGAATGGCATCAGCCACACTGAAGGCGTGATGTACCGCACCGTCAGCACCGAGTTCACTCCCGAAGAGATTCATTCCTACGACGTGCTGATGTTCTTCAGTCCGGCAGGAGTGACATCACTGCTCAAGAACGACCCCGACTTCAATCAGGGCGACATTAAGATTGGCACCTTAGGCTCCGTCACGGCACAGGCAGTGAAGGATGCAGGTCTGCGTCTTGACTTCTCCGCCCCCAACCCCAAGGCTCCTTCAATGACAGCCGCCTTGGATCTGTTCCTGAAGGAGCAGACGGAAGCAGCCGGCACGGAGGGCTGACATCTATGCCCCACACGCTGTCGAAAGCCGAGCGGCTGAACCAAAAGAAGGTTATTGGGAGAATGTTCAGGAGCGGCTCCCGCTCGTTTACAGTCTTCCCACTGCGCGTCGTGTATATGGATGCCACAGACGACCTCCATGTGCCGGTGGCTGTGATGACAAGCGTGTCGAAGCGTTATTTCAAGCACGCCGTCAGGAGAAACCGTGTGAAGAGACAGATTCGTGAGGCATACCGTCTCAACAAAGACAAGCTTGTGGAGTTTGCCGCCGCAAACGGCAAGAAGATAGCCATCGACTTCATCTATCTGTCCGACCGTCTGTTCGACACATCGTTCATCACGAAGAAGGTCTGCACAGCCCTCTCAGTCATCGAGGAGAAGCTGCACGCCACAATGCAGGAGCGTTGACAATGGGACTTGTCAAGAACGTCTTGTCGCAACTGTTGCTACTGCCCATATATTTCTATCAGCGGTTTATCTCGCCGATGCTTGGACCGTCGTGCCGGTTCACTCCTACGTGCTCACAATATGCCGTCGAAGCAATAAAGAAGCACGGACCTTTCAAGGGTCTGTATCTTGCCGTGCGGCGCATACTCCGCTGCCATCCTTGGGGTGGCTCCGGATATGACCCCGTGCCATGAACATCGTCGACATCCACTCCCACGTGCTTCGTGCCGACGCCATCGTAAACTGCTATCCCGACAGCTTCTGTCCACAATCGGGCTACTGCTACTCCGTCGGCATACATCCCTGGTATGTACAAACAGCAGACGTAGACGCGCAGGAAGAACTGCTGCGCACTGCAGCGGCATCCCTGCAAGTGGTTGCCATCGGCGAAGCTGGACTTGACAAGCTGGCGGGCGGCTTCGCAGACAAGCAAGAGGACGTCTTCAGATTCCAGTGCCTGCTGGCAGAAGAGGTGCAGAAGCCACTCATCGTGCATCTTGTCAAAGCCGTCGACGAACTTCTGCGCATACGTTCTGCCGTCAAGCCCACGGTCCCCTGGATTCTTCACGGCTTCCGTGGCGGTCCTCGATTGGCAGAAGAGCTGCTGCACCACGGGATGTACATCTCTTTCGGCATGAAATTCAATGCCGCGACCATGCGCACGGTGCCCCGCGACCGCATGTTTCTCGAAACCGACGACAGCGGTGCTGACATTCATTCTATATATAAAGGAGCGGCAGACGCCATGGGCATCTCTGAAGAAGAGTTGCGCGACAGCCTGCACCGAAACATCCGCAATGTCTTCTTTAAAGGCAAAGACATCCTTTAATGCCTGCAGTACGGGGCGTCGTACATGAAAAGCAGTGCGGTTTTTCGCTACCTTTGCACGAATCTCTGAATTTGAACATTCAATGAATACTCCGAATCAAAACATCACACAAACACAAAAGCCGACGGGCATTGTGCCCAACAGTCTGCCTGCCGCCTGCCGTCCCGAAGTACTGGCAGTGCTTAACAACACCTTCGGCTACGAAGGCTTCCGCAACCTGGAGATCTACGAAGACCTCAACAACGGCAAGAACACAGTGCCCGTTTCGCAGGGTCAGATTGCAGAGAAGGTCATCGGGGAAGCAGAACGTGCGGCACGTGGAGAGAACGCCACGAACATCCTGCTGACCGCACCCACTGGAGCCGGCAAGTCGTTGCTGTTCCAGCTACCGGCAATATTCCTCGGACAGGAATACGAGATGCTCACAATAGTGGTCTCGCCGCTGAAGGCACTGATTGAAGACCAGGTGGACAGCCTCAATACGATAGGCTACACAAAGGCGGTCTTCGCCTCGTCGGACCTGTCGCCCGAGCAAAAGGCAGACGTGTATCAGCGTGTCAAGGACGGTCGTGCCGACATACTCTATTTGTCGCCGGAGCTGCTGTTGAGCTACGACATACGCCACTTCGCCGGCGACCGCCACGTTGGTCTGGTGGTAATCGACGAAGCCCACACCGTGACCACATGGGGCAAGGAGTTCCGCGTGGACTACTGGTTCTTGGGACGTTACCTCACAGGACTGCGGCAGGAGTTGGGCTACGGATTTCCGGTGTTTGCACTGACAGCCACGGCAGTGTGGAATCCCGCAGGATGGAACGACATGGTGTTCTCCACCGTCCGTTCGCTGTGCATGGAGCCGGCGGAAGTCTATGTAGGCACTGTTCGCCGCAAGAACATAGGCTTCGACATACGTCAGTTGGAGTTGAAGGAGGGCGAGACATACGAGAATCGGAAGCAACAGGCCATCTTCGGCCGCGTTGACGGCTACCTGAAAGGACACAAGACGCTGCTTTACTATCCTTTCGCCGGAGGCATGGACCAGCGCGTCAGGTCGTGGGTGGCTGTGCAGAACTGGCATCTGGTCGATACATACTACGGCAAGAAGGACAAAGAGCAGAAGGCTGCCATCGTGGAAGCGTTCCGACAGGGCGAGAAGAAGATGATTGTTGCCACCAAAGCTTTCGGCATGGGCGTAGATATTCCCGACATCGACCGCGTGTACCACGTCGCTCCGCCGAGTACGTTCGTCGACTACATTCAGGAGATAGGACGTTCCGGCCGCGACGCTTCAATCGCCAGCGTTGCCGCTACCGACTACCACGAGCGGGACTTCTACTACATGACACGCCTCCACCAACTCGGCGACATTTCACAGGCACAGCTCGCAGTAATTCTGCACAAGCTGACCGAAGTCCACGACATGCAGGGCGGGCGCGACCAGATGCCTGTGTCGTTGTCCGACTTTGAGTTTGCCGTCAAGATACCGCGGGCACGCAGCAAGACCGACTATGAGGCGGAGCTCGGACAAATCACCAAGACCGCACTGCTATGGATTGAGGAAGACCTTGAGCAGCGCTTCGGCCGCAAGATTATCGAGGTGATGCCGCTGAACCTTATGTCAGAAGGTCTCTTGCAGGACAAGACCGGCGAGGCTTTCGCACAACGTTTTGCCCGCTACCTGACGCCCGTCGAGGGCGTGCCCGGCACCTACCGTGCGCAGCTCGACAGCATG
Source organism: uncultured Bacteroidaceae bacterium (assembly GCA_964465765.1). Classification (GTDB taxonomy): domain Bacteria; phylum Bacteroidota; class Bacteroidia; order Bacteroidales; family Bacteroidaceae; genus Bacteroides. The sequence continues at coordinate 15,261 of CAYXLA010000006.1, forward strand.
TGGGAAGAGTGCTTCCCCGACATGGGATACGTGGAGTTCAAACAGCACCTCAGCAACGGCACGCTGGCAGAAGGCATGCGTCCGGTGCTTGTGGGCAAGCACGAGGTGCTGTTGAAGACAGACTCGTCGGAGCTGAAGCAACGTCTCGACGCATTGTTCCTGAGCCTGAAGCGCATGATGAGCTTGAAGCTGTTCACTGCCAAAGGACGCTTCGACGAGTCTGAGCTGCTCGCCATCTTCGAAGAGCACAAGCTCGACGTGCGATCGGCGAAGCATTTCCTGCGCTCGCTGCTCGAGTCGCGCACCGAGGAAGGACGTAGCGTCAGCTACATCAGCAGCGTGAAGAAGCGGACCAGCAACGAGCTGTCGTTCACCGTGACGCGGGGTTTCGATTTGCTGCTCTCGCGCTATCAGAAGCTGTTCCAGCAGAAGATTACCGGCTCTGTTGGCGACCGTCTGACGTTCTACTGCACGCCTTTCTCCGACCTCAACACGCTCCTCAATCTGCTCTCGATGCTCGGCGGACTGTCGTTCACCGTCGAGGGAAGCGGCTCACCGGCGGTGATGGTGACGTTCCGCGAGCCTGACACACTGCGGCAAGTCGACAGTGAAGGCTACAGTAACCGCATTCTCGACATCAACGAGCAGATTTTTGACGAACAGATAGAACTGTTCCAGATGTTCTTCGGCACAAGCACCCTCAGCGACGACGAGCGGTGGGACTTCATCGAGGATTACTTCACCGGCAGCAGCGTCGGCGAACTCAGAGACAAATACAAACTAAACGACAAAGAGGAGAGGACAGAATGATTAGAGACGTCAGAAGCCAGGACATCGATGCCATTACCAACATCTACAACTGGTACATCACGAACAGTACAGCTACCTTCGAGGTTGACCCCATCAGTCGCCAGGACATGGCAGATCGCGTCGCCGCCTTCACCACGGAGGGAATGCCCTACATGGTGTTCGAGGCAGACGGCATGATTTTGGGTTACTGCTATGCCCACCGCTGGAAGCAACGTGCCGCCTACAGTCACACGCTGGAGACGACGGTCTACCTGCATCCCGAGCACCTGCGCAAAGGCATCGGTCGACAGCTCATGGAAAACCTGATTGCCGACTGCCGCGCTGCCGGCTACAAGGCACTGATTGCCTGCATCACCGAAGGCAACGAGGCGAGTTGTGCCCTACACCGCGCCCTGGGTTTCCAGCAGGTGTCACTCTTCAAGGAAGTAGGGCGCAAGTTCGACAAGTGGCTTGGCGTCGTCGACTTCGAGCTGCTGCTGAACTGAACAAAACAAGAAGCCCGCACGTCTTTCTCCTTTTCTGACGCGCGGGCATACTCCTTATTATAATATTGTGTATTCGGGGCACGCCGCCCCGACGGTGTGGTTCTCACACGAGGTGTGCGATGTTCTCCTCGCGTGTGCCGGGCAGCATGTCCACAACCGGAATCTCCACCATGGTGTAGCATCCGGGCTGCAGGCGCATGGAGGCGCGAGCAACGTTCACGAGTACCTGTCCGGTCATGGCGGGATTGTTGATGCTCATGTTGAACTCCAGACGCTGGTTCTGCGTCTTGCCGCTGACGCCCTTGCGCACAAGGTTCACGCCGTGTCCCATGTCGCGAACGGCATCGACCGACGGCACGGCGAAGACGTGGGTCTCGTCGCTGGCGAAGTAGGGGTCTGCCTTTATGTCGCGTGTCACGTCCTCAAGGTTTGCTCCGTCCTCGAGCTCCACGTAGACCATGCGGCGGTGTATGCCTTCGCCGAGTGGAATGGTCATCGACAGTGCATCCTTCACGCCCTTCTTCGAGCGGACGCAGACAGAATGTCCCATCGACATGCCCGGACCGAAATTGGTGTACGACAATCCCTTGGGTGCGAGGCTCTGCATCAGCGTGCGAACCACCGAGTCCGACCCCGGGTCCCAGCCTGCGGCAATCACCGACACGGCATTGTGCTCGCGGCAGATGGGCATCATCGTCTCGCGGTACTGACAAATCAGTCCGTGAATGTCGAAGCTGTCGACGGTGTTTATTCCCAGCGGAACAATCTTCCGCGCATATTCCTCACAGCTGCGCGTCGGAGTGGCGAGGATGGCTACATCCACGTCGTCCAACTCAGTGATGTCCTTCACGACCTTGTAAGCCTCCAGCTCCGAAGGCTTGCCCTCTGCCCCTTGACGGCGCACGATGCCTGCAATCTCAAAGTCTGCCGACGCCTCCAGCGCCTGTACGGCATAGCGTCCGATGTTGCCATAGCCAACTACGGCGGCTCTAATCTTCTTCATATAATCTCTCCAATGTGTGTGTATTTGTTATTGTTCAGTTTTTTCGTGTCTGCAAATATAGTCGACTTTGCCGACAAACAAACGATGTGCTACGTGTTATGTGTTACGTGTTGTGTTGGAATTTGCTTATACAAAACATCACACGTAAAACGATTGTAAAACCTTTTTCAATTGTAAAACCATCTTAACAAGTTCGTAACACTCATGAAACACCGTGCCGGTACTTTTGCGGCGGAAATAAGAAAGAATAGAAAAGAGAATGAAAAGAATTGATGCAATGATGAGAAGGACCGCACTTCTGCTGACCGCCGCACTCTGCTGCATGCAGACGGCATACGCCGGCATCGTGAAGGGAACGGTCAAGGACAAGCAAGACAACGAACCTCTGACAGGAGCCACGATCTTCGCCGAGGAGAACCAGCGCGGAGCAACCGCCGACATGGATGGCGCATACACTCTCGAACTGCCTGCCGGCACATACACACTGACAATACGCTATATAGGCTATCAGAACATAGTGATGCAGGGCGTCAAGGTTCCTGCCAAAGGCGAGGTGACACTCGACTTTCTCATGGAGAGCGACTCACAGACTTTGGGTGAGGTGCAGGTGACGGCAACAGCACGCCGCAACACCGAGACGGCACAGGTGCAGGAGCAACGACGCAGTCTGGTGGTGCAGACGGGAGTGTCGGCACAGCAGATAGCCCGCACGCAGGACAAGGATGCTTCTGAGGTGATACGCCGTGTGCCTGGCGTGTCTATCGTCGACGGTAAGTTTGTCACGGTGCGCGGACTGGCACAACGCTACAACAACGTGTGGCTCAACGGAGGCGCCGTTCCGAGTTCGGAGGCCGACTCCCGCGCGTTCTCGTTCGACATACTCCCGAGCTCGCAGCTCGACAACATGGTCATCGTGAAGAGTCCGGCACCCGAATATCCTGCCGACTTCACCGGTGGCTTCATACTCATCAACACCAAGCAGCAGCCCACCGACGGCGGACTGGAGATCTCCGTTGGCTACGGTGTGAACGACCAGACCCACTTCCGCAGCTTCACCTCGTCGAAAGGCAGTGCATGGGATTGGACAGGCTTCGGCAGCGCATACAGAAGCCTCGATGCCGGCATGACGGGAAAGCTTAACGCCTACTCCGGCTACAGCAACAGCAACAACCCGCGTCTCGACCTGCTGAACAACGGTCTTAACAACGACTGGACATTGCGCACACGCCATCCGCTGGGCGACATCAAGTTCAACGCCAGCTACAACCACACGTGGAAGTACCTCGACGGCAGTCAGCTTGGCATGCTCGCCGCAATGAACTACAGCAACACCTACAAGACGCAGACCAACATGGAGAACTCACTCTATGGTCCCTACGACACCGCCAACAACAAGCCCGTGGCACTGCGCCAAGCTACCGACAACCAGTACAGCAACGACGTCCGCCTCGGAGCAATGTTCAACCTGTCGTTCCGTCCGCGCGACACGCGCCACTACTTCGAGTGGAAGAACATCTTCAACCAGATTGCCAAAGACCGCTATGCCGAGCGTACAGGCTTCAACGCACAGCCCGACAACATCAACGACATGGAGTACTACTACTCGTCGCGCTCCACATACAGCACACAGTTGACTGGCCGCCACACCTACGACCGCGACCGCTTCGACTGGAGCGTGGGCTACGCTTACGCCAACCGCGACCTGCCCGACCGTCGTCTGATTGAGCGCACCGACCGCACCGACGACCAGCTGAGCATCTACCGCATCAGCCGCGAGTTCACCCGACTCGACGAGCACATCGCCTCTGCCAACGCCAACTACCGCCACGACTTCTCCTTCGGCTCGTTCGAGCCCACACTGAAGGCGGGCGTCTACGGAGAATACCGCACACGTAAGTACCGCACCCGCGAGTTCCAGTACGGCTGGCAGCCCGACAACACGCTGCCGCAGGGCTTCGCCTTCTTCGACGATCTGCCCCACACCGTGCTCACCGACGACAACTACGCTGTCGACAAGCTCTACCTCTACGAGGAGGTCAACTATCTGAACAACTACGACGGCCGTCAGACACTGCTCGCAGGATATGCCGGTGTGAACCTCCCGTTTGGCAATCTCAACGTCTACGCCGGTGCACGCTATGAGTTCAACCGTCAGACGCTGACCATGAACACCCGACAGTTCGAGGAGAGCGCACAGAGCACCGACTTCGACTCCAGCGACATCTTCCCGTCACTCAACATGACCTACAAACTCAACGAGCAGCACCAGTTGCGTGCCGCCTACGGACGCTCCATCAACCGTCCTGAGTTCCGCGAGCTGTCCACATCGGTCTACTACGACTTCGAGCTCGGCAGCAACGTCATGGGTAACTATGACCTCAAGCCCGCCTACATCGACAACATCGACCTGCGCTACGAGTGGTACCCCTCGGCAGGCGAACAGGTCTCTGTAGCCCTGTTCTATAAGCACTTCCGCAACCCCATCGAGTGGACCTACACCGTCTCTGGCGGCACCGACCTCATCTACTCCTTCATCAACGCCAAGGGAGCCAACAACTACGGCATCGAGGTCGACATCCGCAAGAACCTCGACTTCATCGGACTGCGCAACTTCTCCTTCTCCTTCAACGGAGCACTCATCAAGAGCAAGGTCCAGTTCGAAGAAGGCACCAACAACATCGACCGCCCCATGCAGGGACAGTCGCCATACCTCATCAACACCGGCGTGTTCTACAACAACCCCGACAACGGCTGGAACGCAGCAGTGCTCTACAACCGCATCGGTAAGCGCATCACCGGTGTAGGCCAGCGCTACGGCACGGACTCCGACGGTTCCTCACGCAACATCCCTAACTCCTACGAGATGCCGCGCAACAGCATCGACCTCTCAGTAGGCAAGAAGATAGGCAACTGGCAGTTCAAGCTCTCCGTCCGCGACCTGTTGGCAGAACGCGTACTCTTCAAGCAGTTCGAGGACGTTACCCTGAACGGACAGCAGGCAACCATCGAGGAAGTGACCCGCAGCTATCGCCCGGGACGCGACTTCAACCTCACAATAGGATATAGTTTTTAAGGTATATATGTTTCATCAAAACAAGAAAGAAAACATGAAAATCGAGATGAAAAGATTTGGACTGGCTCTGATCATCGGAGCTGCCATGACAACAATGGTGTCGTGCTCGTCCGACGACAACGACAACAACGAACCTGTGGTTCCTGACGTTACCGACCCCGAGGTCACCTACAAAGGCAACGTAGCCTACAGCGAAGGCATCCTCTTCAACAAAGGCACCGAACTGGGCAATGGCACACAGAACTTCCACTTCACCGGCGACGTAGCATTGCAGAAAGGCACATACCTCATGAAGGGTTGGGTCTATGTCGATGCAGGCGCTAAGCTCACCATACCCGCAGGAACCGTCATCAAGGGCGACAAGCAGACCATGGCAGCCCTCATCGTTGAGCCGGGCGGATATGTCGAGATGAAGGGCACAAAGGACGCACCTATCGTAATGACATCCGAGCAGCCTGCTGGACAGCGTCGTCCTGGCGACTGGGGTGGACTCATCATCTGCGGCAACGCACGCAACAACCAGGGCACACAGCAGATTGAGGGTGGACCTACAACCAAGCACGGTGGCGACAACGACGCCGACAACTCAGGCATCTACCAGTACATCCGCGTAGAGTTCGCAGGCTATCCTTTCGACACAGATAAGGAGATCAACGGCATCACCTTCGGCTCTGTAGGTAGCGGCACCACCATCGACCACCTGCAGGTATCCTACTCCAACGACGACTCCTACGAGTGGTTCGGCGGCACCGTAGACTGCAAGTACCTCGTAGCCTACAAGGGCTGGGACGATGAGTTCGATACCGACAACGGCTTCAGCGGCACCGTACAGTACTGCCTCTCCATCCGCGACCCGCGCATTGCCGACACCTCGCAGAGCAACGGCTTCGAGAGCGACAACAACGCCAGTGGCGCAGAGACCACACCGTTCACATCGGCAACCTTCAAGAACGTAACATTCATCGGACCTAAGACAGCCAAGAATAGCGAGTTCCAGAACACCTCCGATTACATCACAGCCGGCGACATGTTCCCCGACAACGGTTCTAAGCTCGGCCGCTTCCAGTCTGCCATGCAGATTCGTCGCAGCAGCAAGCTCAACGCCGAGAACCTCCTGGCAGTGGGCTATCCTGTAGGCCTCATCGTCGATGGTGAGAAGGGCAACACCGTGCAGTATGCCAAGAACGACGGCTTCCACCTCCGCAACATCATCTTCGCAGGCATGGACGCCATCGGCACCGACAAAAACAAGGAGTACGAAGACTACCTCTACGACTACACTGCCGGCACCGAAGACCGCACACAGCAGTCCTACTCCCACACCTTCTTCCTCAGCGAGCCCACCAACCGTGTCATGACCGAGGCTGAGCTCAACCTCACCGATCCTAAGGGCACAGGTCAGAACTATTGCCCGTCGACCACCATCTCTGATGGTAATGGCGGCTACATCGGTGCCTTCAAGGATGCCAGCGACAACTGGCTCGACGGCTGGACCAACTTCGACCCGCAGAACACGGCATACTAAAGATTGCCGCCTGACTGAGAAGTTCGAGCAGACATACATATCAGGACGAGGACCGGCTCCACACACACGCGTTGGGGTCGGTCCTTTGGCGTTTGTGAGCCATAAATACGTGGCAAATAGTCCGTAGTGCTAGATACAAATAAAGGAGTAGCGCATTCGTACTACTCCTTTAT
>CAYXLA010000006.1:22429-23615 GCA_964465765.1 uncultured Bacteroidaceae bacterium
TCGTCAATGGCGATTTTGTTTTTCCAAGAACCAACAATCATTTCTGCATAGTTGTTATCTCCGATTTCGTCATCATCTGACGAGCAACTTGTCAACACCAATGAACTTGCAGTCATCAGCATTGCAAAAAAGTAAATCAAATATTTCTTCATTGTCTTGTAATTTTAAGTGATTGATTATTAAAGTAAAATGCTAATACTCGCTGAATCGGCTTATTGTGATTAGAATCTATATGCAACGCCAACGCTGAATACAGCTTGGTTGAAATCGCTGATCAACTGATACTTGATCTCAGCATTAAGCACCAATTTGTCTGCGATGTCATAAGATACACCACCACCAAGATTGACTCCGATTTTTCCTGTGCTGCCTGAATCGTCCGAATCATCGTATTCATCATATCCATAAAGAGTTTCCAAACCTTCCAGAAGGTTTCCATCATCATAATTCCAATTTGTGTAAGTCAAACCAACAAGAGGGTAAACCTTAACCTTGGAAGCTACAGAGAACAGATAGTGGGCATTCAAGTTTATATCCCACATGCCAAGACCGTCTTTCTTCAAAAAATAGTCAAATGCAGCCTCAGCGCGAATAGCGTCTGTAAGATTGTATTGTCCTTTAACGCCAATACCGACATTGGAAATTTCTGTCCCGTAAGAGACATTAAGACCTATAGCCTTATCTCCCTTTACTTGTGCAGATGCGCAAAGACTTGTAAGAACTGCAAAGAATGTAAATAGAAGCTTCTTCATAATTTCTACTGTTATTTGTAAAACGTTGAATTGTTAGTCGTCAGTCCAAAATCCTAAAATGCAGACAATAAAAAAGCGCGGACTCAAACTTCGTCAACGCTTTCAGAGGTATCGCCAAACACCGTGTACACATATAACGAGTAAAAGCCCACGCCATAGGCGCGAGCATCAACTTTCACTCTTGTGTACTTTTTTGAATTTTGGCGATTTTCTAAAAGCAAGAATGAAGCTAACGCTTCTTTATCTTTATGTCTTTAATTCCGTATTATGCCATAGGCAAACTAATTTTTATAAAGTATTCAATATGTATGTCCCACCCGGCCTTAACTTGGTAAGCAAGCGGCATGGATGCAGACATCACAAAGATACAATTATTTCAAACAAAAGGAAAAGAAGAGCAAAGAATCAGTGGAAAAAAGACGGGGCATTGGCTT
>CAYXLA010000007.1:0-23122 GCA_964465765.1 uncultured Bacteroidaceae bacterium
GAAGGGCTGGGGATAGGCTCTTAATCTTTCAGGCAGCCGATGGGGACGACGTATATCCCGTCTTGATGACGCTGGTAGGCGTATTGTCCGACACCTGTCAATACCATTTTGAAAGAAGGTTCTCTCATCTTGGTCGTATCAATCTTGTCGGCTAAAGCCGTGAGAGTCTCTACGCCTTCAGCTATCGGTTTGTCGCCACCCAGTTTTACTTCAATCAGTCCATATTTCCCATTGCGAAGATGAACTACAGCATCGCATTCCAGACCGTTTTTGTCGCGGAAATGGTATACGGAACCACCGAGTGCTTCAGCGTAAACACGCAGGTCTCTGATGCACATTGTTTCGAAGAACAGACCAAATGTGTTGAGGTCGTTGACCAAATCATCCGGTCCGAGACCTAAAGCTGCAACAGCTATAGAGGGGTCTGTGAAGTATCGTGTATCGGATGTACGAATGGCAGACTTGCTGCGCAAATTGGGATTCCATGCAACGGAGTCTTCTATGACAAAGATTTTCTTCAGAGCCTTTATGTAGGAGTAAACCGTGTTTTCACTCACTTCGACACTCTCATTGCTTATGATATCGGCTAATATTGTACCTGCTGTTGCCTGGCTACCTTGATGTCTGGCATAAGAACGCATTAGTCTACGTGCAAGCTCACTGTCGCGTTTGATGCCGTCAACACGAGAGATGTCGAAATTTGTCACTGCTTCATAATACTCTATCGCCTGCTGAAGGGCTGCCTTTTCTGTCTTCTTGTTCAATGACTTTGGCCAACCTCCACGGCAGGTTAAGAATGCCAATCGACCAATATCAATACTGTTGACACCTTCAACGAGGTATTGTTCCTTATCTGTAGCAAACAACTTGGCAAGACTAACATCTCCCGTAGAGTCGCCCGACTCCCATAAACTCATCGTCCGCAGTTTGAGCCATGCAAATCTTCCCGTACCTGTATGAAAGATTTCATCATAGCTTGGAGGCACAGCTGAACCAGTCAAGATGAACTGTCCATCCTCATCACGTTTGTCAACTTCATTTCTCACTGCATCCCAAAATTTGGGTGCTATCTGCCATTCGTCAATCAATCGTGGGGTATCACCACGAAGCAATAGTTTTATATTGGTATTGGCCATGGCGATGTTCTGCTCCATCGTATCGGGATCAGACATTGACAAGATGCTCTTAGCCTGTTGCGAAGCCAAGGTTGTCTTGCCACAATACTTTGGTCCTTCTATCAAGACAGCACCCATAGCATCCAGCTTATCTGCTAATATTTTATCTGCAATTCTTGCCTTGTATTCCTTCATGTTTTTGTCGGCATTTTGTTTGTGTTTGCGAAAGTACATCATTTTTCTGAATGTCAAGCATATAGTGTGGCTTTACCTGAAGAAATTGGCATTTTCGTTGTGACAGTTGGCGGTTTTTCGTTGTGGCAGTTGGCGATTTTTTGCTGTTTTCGTTGTGGCAGTTGGCGGTCCCCAGTGTGCCTGCGCACTCCGATTTTTTGCATGTCCGCTGATATCTTTTATTGTCCGCGGAACCAAAAACGTGAAGCGTGATGCGTGCTGCGTGCTGGGTGATGCGTGATATTACCAGTCCTTCATGTATGTACCTCTTCGAGGCACTGTTGGGAGGGAGTTGTTAGCCCCAGACTGCGGTCGCTACTCTCCCTTAGTCTGGGGTTATGCATAATTCAGCCTCTCCGAGGCTGCAGGCCCTCTCAATGTCCATGTCACGCATCACGCAGCACGCAGCACGCTTCACGTCAATGACCTCTTCGAGGCACCACGTCCTATAGCGTAGATATACTCACGATACCTCTATATGTCACGCTTCACGCAGCACGCTTCACGCTTCACGTAAATGTACCTCTTCGAGGCACGACGGGGTGGATGCTTGGGGCCCCAGACTGCGGTCGCTACTCTCCCTTAGTCTGGGGTTATGCATAATTGTGTCTCTCCGAGACACCACGTCCTCTGAAGAAGCCTCACCCCTGCCCTCCCCTGAAGGGAAGGGAGAAAGAAGAGCCTCTCCTAAATCCTCCCCTGAAGGGAAGGACTTTGTGACTCCCTTCCCTTCAGGGAAGGGCTGGGGATAGGCTCTTAGGAGAGGCTGCAGGTCCTCTGAATGTCTGTCACGCAGCACGCTATATCCGGTGTTGGGTGTTGAGTGTTGGATTAAGATACTGCCCACATAACACATAACACATTCAACGCTTCACGCAGCACGCTTCACGTTCATGTCCTGCTGTGGTGTCTCGGAGAGACACAATTATGCGTAACCCCAGACTAAGGGAACGCAGTGACCGCAGTCTGGGGCTAAGTACATCCTCCTAATGTGCCTCGAAGAGGTACATACATGTAGGACATGGAAATATCCCAGTGTGCCTGCGGCACGTTAAGCGTGTTGCGTGAAGCGTTAAGCGTGAGCAAAATGTCAGTATATTTTGAGTAGATTGTTTTTTCCACTAATTTTGCGCGAACAAAATAATGGAAGATATAAAATGGCTTTACAGTGTGGTATAGTGGGACTTCCCAATGTTGGCAAGTCCACGTTGTTCAATTGCCTGTCGAATGTGAAGGCTCAAGCAGCCAATTTCCCCTTTTGCACCATAGAACCCAATGTGGGTGTCATTACGGTTCCCGATGAGCGTCTCGGCAAGTTGGCAGAGATTGTGCACCCGGGACGTATAGTGCCGGCAACGGTTGAGATTGTGGACATTGCCGGACTGGTGAAGGGAGCGAGCAAGGGCGAAGGACTGGGCAATAAGTTTCTGGCAAACATCCGCGAGACGGATGCCATTATACACGTGCTGCGTTGCTTCGACGATGGCAACGTGACGCATGTGGAGGGCGGCATCAATCCGGTGCGCGACAAGGAGATTATAGATACAGAGCTGCAGCTGCGCGACCTGGAGACCATAGAGACGCGACTGCCGAAGGTGCAGAAGGTGGCACAGACCGGCGACAAGGATGCCAAGCTTCAGCTGGACGTGCTGACGAAGTATAAGGCAGCGCTGGATCAGGGACTGTCGGCACGCACGGTGCAGTTTGACGACAAGGAGGAGCAAGTCATTGCGAAGAACCTGTTCCTGCTGACAGCGAAGCCGGTGCTCTACGTCTGCAACGTGGATGAGGGCAGTGCCGTCAGCGGCAACCACTACGTGGATGAGGTGCGCGAGGCTGTGAAGAACGAGAATGCAGAGATTCTGGTTGTGGCTGCCAAGACCGAGGCTGACATTGCCGAACTGGAGACGTATGAGGACAAGAAGATGTTTCTGGACGAGCTGGGACTCGAGGAGTCGGGCGTGAACAGACTGATTAAGTCGGCATACCATCTGCTGAATCTGGAGACCTTCATCACTGCCGGCGAGATGGAAGTGAAGGCATGGACATACCGCAAGGGATGGAAGGCACCACAGTGTGCCGGCGTCATACATACCGACTTCGAGAAGGGCTTCATCAGGGCAGAGGTGATAAAGTATGACGACTACATGAAGTACGGATCGGAGAGTGCAGTGCGCGATGCCGGAAAGCTGAGCATCGAGGGCAAGGACTACGTGGTTCAGGATGGCGACATCATGCACTTCCGCTTCAACGTCTGAAAGAAGAGAGAAACGGTTGAACGACTAAATACATATAGAACCCAACCCAAGAAACGACTATGGCATCACCACTTATAGTGAACTGGAATCCCGATCCGGTGCTCCTGAGCATTGGATCTGTAGACGTGAGGTACTACGGACTGCTGTGGATTGTCGGCATCGCCTGCTCGTACTTCATTGTCCGCAAGGTGTATATCGACCAGAAGATTGGCGAGAACAAGTTCGACCCGCTGTTCTTCTACTGCTTTGTGGGCATGATTGTGGGTGCACGTCTGGGCCATTGCCTGTTCTACGAGCCAGACTACTTCCTCGACCATGTGTCGGAGATATTCCTGCCGGTACGCTTCCTGCCCGACGGCAGCTGGAAGTTTACGGGCTATCGCGGTCTGGCAAGTCATGGCGGCACCATAGGACTGATGATTACGCTGGTGCTGTACTGCAAGAAGTACAAGATGCACATCATGGATGTGTTTGACATCATCTCCATTGCCACTCCCATCTGTGCCAGCTGCATACGTTTTGCCAACCTGATGAATTCGGAGATTATAGGCAAAGCCACCGACGCACCATGGGCATTCGTCTTCATGCAGGTGGACAATGTGCCGCGTCATCCGGCACAGCTCTATGAGGCACTGTTCTATCTGCTCCTGGGCTTCGTGATGTGGGGAATATACAAGAAGCGCGGTCTCGCGGTGAAGCGCGGCTTCTACTTCGGACTGTGCCTGACGGTGATATTCACCTTCCGTTTCTTCGTGGAGTTCCTGAAAGAAGACCAGGTGGCCTTCGAAGAGAACATGACATGGAACATGGGACAGCTGCTGAGCATTCCGTTTGTGATGGTGGGCATATACTTCATGTTCTTCTACAGCCGCAACAGCAAGAGGAACATCGGCGAGACAGTGACGACAAACAACAAGAAATAAAAAGAAAAGAAAATATCATACTAGTAAGAGATGGATTACAACTTCAGGGAAATCGAGAAAAAATGGCAGAGCTACTGGATAGAGAACAAGACTTATCTGGTGAAGGAAGACCCTGCAAAGCCCAAGTACTACGTTCTTAACATGTTCCCCTACCCGTCCGGTGCCGGACTGCACGTGGGACATCCGCTGGGCTACATAGCATCAGACATCTTCGCACGCTACAAGCGCCTGAAGGGATTCAACGTGCTGAACCCAATGGGATATGATGCCTACGGACTGCCGGCAGAGCAATATGCCATACAGACAGGACAGCACCCTGCCGTCACGACAGAGAAGAACATAAACCGCTATCGTGAGCAGCTGGACAAGATTGGGTTCTCGTTCGACTGGACACGCGAGGTGCGCACCTGCAATCCGTCTTACTACCACTGGACACAATGGGCTTTCCAGAAGATGTTCGGCAGCTACTACGACAACGACCTGAAGAAGGCACAGCCAATAGAGAAACTCGAGGAGCACTTCGCACACAATGGCACCGAAGGCATCAACGCATCGTGCTCGGAAGAGCTGGAGTTCAGTGCCGCCGAATGGAACGCCAAGAGCCATGACGAGAAACAGAAGACACTGATGAACTATCGCATTGCCTATTTGGGCGAGATGATGGTGAACTGGTGTCCGAAACTCGGTACCGTTCTGGCCAATGACGAGGTCGTCGAAGGACTGTCGATTCGCGGCGGATATCCCGTGGTGCAGAAGCGTATGCGCCAATGGTGCCTGCGCATATCGGCATACGCACAGCGCCTGCTCGACGGACTGGACACAATACAGTGGACAGACTCGCTGAAGGAGACACAGCGCAACTGGATTGGACGCAGCGAAGGTACCGAGGTGCAGTTCCGCGTGAAGGACAGCGACCTGGAGTTTACCATCTTCACAACACGTGCCGACACAATGTTTGGCGTCACGTTCATGGTTCTGGCCCCCGAAAGCAGTCTGGTGCCGCAGGTAACCACAGAAGCTCAGAAGGCCGATGTCGATGCTTATCTGGAGCGTACGAAGAAGCGTACCGAGCGCGACCGCATTGCCGACAGAAGCGTGACGGGCGTATTCTCGGGCAGTTATGCCATCAATCCGTTTACAGGAGAGAGCGTTCCAATATGGATTAGCGACTATGTGCTCGCCGGTTACGGCACGGGAGCCATCATGGCTGTTCCTGCACACGACAGCCGCGACTATGCTTTTGCCAAGCACTTCAATCTGCCGATAATCCCGCTCATCGAGGGATGCGACGTCAGCGAAGAGAGCTTCGACGCCAAGGAAGGCATCGTGACAAACTCTCCACGCAAGGATGCAAAGCCATACTGCGACCTTACGCTGAACGGACTGACAGTGAAGGAAGCCATTGCAGCAACGAAGAAGTATGTCACCGAACATCATCTGGGCAAGGTTAAGGTCAATTATCGTCTGCGCGATGCCATCTTCTCGCGCCAGCGCTATTGGGGCGAGCCGTTCCCAGTATACTATAAAGGTGAAATACCATACATGATTCCCGAAGAGTGTCTGCCTCTGGAGTTGCCGGAGATTGACAAATATCAGCCTACAGAGACTGGTGAGCCTCCACTGGGACGTGCGACAAAATGGGCTTGGGACACTGCAAACAACAAGGTTGTGGACAACAGTCTTATCGACGGCATCACGGTGTTCCCGCTCGAGCTGAACACGATGCCCGGCTTTGCAGGCTCCAGCGCATACTATCTGCGCTATATGAATCCGCAGAACGACAAGGCTCTGGTGTCTGCCGAGGCCGACCACTACTGGAAGAACGTCGACCTGTATGTGGGAGGAACAGAACACGCCACCGGACACTTGATATATTCGCGCTACTGGAACAAATTCCTGCACGATATAGGTGTCAGCGAAGTTGAAGAGCCGTTCCAGAAGCTCATCAATCAGGGCATGATACAAGGACGCAGCAACTTCGTCTACAGAATAAAGGACACGAATACGTTCGTTTCGCTGAATCTGAAGGACAAGTACGAGACTACCCCAATCCACGTCGACGTGAATATCGTCGACAACGACGTGCTCGATGTGGAAGCATTCAAGGCATGGAGACCTGAATACAACAATGCAGAGTTCATCCTGGAGGATGACGGCAGGTACATCTGCGGATGGGCAATCGAGAAGATGAGCAAGTCGATGTTCAACGTCGTCAATCCGGATATGATTGTCGAGAAGTATGGAGCCGACACACTGCGTCTCTACGAGATGTTCCTCGGACCGGTGGAAGCATCGAAGCCATGGAACACAAACGGCATCGACGGCACCTTCCGCTTCCTGAAGAAGCTGTGGAACCTGTTCTACGACCGCAACGACAAGTTCCTTGTCAGCGACGAAGAACCGAATGCCGACGAGCTGAAGTCGATACACAAGCTCATAAAGAAGGTCACAGGCGACATCGAGAACTTCTCGTACAACACTTCGATCAGTGCATTCATGATCTGCGTGAATGAGCTGTCGCAGCTGAAGTGCAGCAAGAAGTCGGTGCTGGAACCACTCATCGTCTGCCTTGCACCGTTCACTCCGCACATCTGCGAAGAGTTGTGGTCGGTATTGGGACACAACACTACTGTCTGCGACGCAGCATGGCCTCAGTACAACGAGGAATACATCAAGGAAGATACAGTCAACTACACTGTCTCGTTCAACGGAAAGGCACGCTTCAACAAGGAGTTTGCTGTCGATGCAAAGAACGACGAGATTGAGAAGGAAGTGCTTGCCGACGAGAGATCTGCGCGATGGACAGAAGGCAAACAGGTGATTAAGGTGATTGTGGTGCCGAAGAAGATTGTCAACATCGTTGTCAAATAAAAGACTTTGGTACACACATATATACTGTTTCTTAATCAATAGAAATGCACAAGCCTACAAAAGGAGAAATCCTTAGCGAGATTAAGGATTATGTACTTATTACGATAGGACTGATTACCTACGCTGCGGCGTGGGCATTGTTCCTGCTGCCTTATCAGATCACGACGGGCGGAACAACAGGTATTGGCGCCATAATCTACTACGCCTCAGGGTTTCCTATTGAGAACACTTACTTCATCATAAACGCAGTGCTGCTGACGTTTGCGATAAAGATTTTGGGACCGAAGTTCAGCATAAAGACCACTTACGGCATCTTTATGATGACTTTTCTGTTGTGGCTCTTCCAGACCATGATAAAGAACGATGACGGCACACTGCCGCAAATCATTGGTCCTGGACAAGACTTCATGGCTTGCATCATCGGTGCCACGATGTGCGGTGTGGGTCTTGGAATGGCGTTCCTGTATAATGGCAGCACCGGAGGAACCGACATCATTGCAGCTATCGTGAACAAATACCGCGACGTTTCACTGGGACGCATGATTCAATTGTGCGATGTCGTGATAATCAGTTCGTGCTACTTCGTGTTCCACGATTGGCGTCGTGTGATTTTCGGCTTCGTAACGCTGTTCATCATTGGTTATGTACTCGATTATGTGGTCAACAGTGCACGACAATCGGTCCAGTTCTTCATATTCTCCCGCGAATATTCCAGGATTGCCGACACCATAAACAGCAAGATGCATCGTGGCGTTACGGTGCTCGACGGTGAAGGATGGTACACGAAGAATCACGTGAAAGTGCTGTTTGTGCTTGCCTCAAAGCAGCAGTCGCAGCAGATTTTCAGACTTGTGAAGAGCATTGATCCTGATGCATTGATTTCGCAAAGCGCCGTCATCGGAGTGTTCGGACAAGGATTCGACAAGCTGAAAGTAAAAGTCAAGAAGGAGAAGATGCAGGATTACGTCCCCGAATAATCGCAGGTATTCAATCTTGATTCAGCAATGAAGAAAACAATAGTCTTCGCTACAAACAACAAGAACAAGCTCGTGGAAGTGCGCTCGATGCTGCACAATGAATTTGAAGTCATCGGACTCAACGACATTGGCTGCCACGACGACATTCCCGAAACGGCAGATACCATAGAAGGAAACGCCGTGCAGAAAGCAGAATACGTGTGCAACAAGTACAAGACAGACTGCTTTGCCGACGATACCGGACTGGAGGTGGATGCTCTCGGCGGTGCTCCAGGAGTGCATTCTGCGCGCTACGCCAACGAGAATGGGCACGATTCTGAAGCCAATATAGACAAACTGCTTGCCGAACTTGCCGACAAGGAAGACCGACAAGCACAATTCCGCACATGCATCTGCGTCATCATAGAAGGCAAAAGGCACCTCTTCGAAGGCATTGTACGCGGAAAGATAACGCTGTCAAGACGAGGCACCGGCGGCTTCGGCTACGATTCTGTGTTCATGCCCGACGGCTACGACAAGACCTTTGCCGAGCTTGGCAACGACGAGAAGAACAAAATCAGTCATCGTGCTCTCGCTGTTGCAAAGTTGGCAAAGTTCCTTCTCAGAAATTGATGTGAAGGAATACGTCCGAATTGGCGCCCGTACAGACTAACAATACGCCTTATTTCGCGTATGTACAGACTAACAATACGTTTGACTGCACGTCTGTAAAGACTAACAGTACGGCTTAATTCGTGTCTGTACAAACTAAATTCTTAGAGACCTAACGACGCAGAAATCTCGAGCATCCTCTTTATTGGACGGACTGCTTTCTCGCATAAATCGGCATCGACAAGTATCTCCGGCTGCTCGTTAAGGAGACAGTCGTGGATTTTCTGCATCGTATTCAAGCGCATGTACTGACATTCGTTGCAGGCACAAGTGCTGTCGTCGGGTGGGGCAGGAATGAAGACTTTCTGCGGACAAGCCAGCTGCATCTTGTGCAGTATGCCCGATTCTGTTGCTACGATGAATTCCTTGCCTTCGTCATTAACGGCAAACTTCAGTATTCCTGCTGTCGAACCAACATAATCTGCCAGCTTCAAGACTGCTCCCTTGCACTCAGGATGCGCCAATATCTTTGCCTGAGGATATATCTTCTTAAGCTCAAGAATCTTCTCTACAGAGAACTTCTCGTGCACTGTGCATGCTCCATTCCAGAGAAGCATGTTTCTGCCTGTAACGGAGTTTATGTAGTTCCCAAGGTTGTAGTCGGGACCGAATATAATCTTCTCGTCCTTCGGGAAGCTTTCTACGATCTGGCGCGCGTTTGTGGACGTCACGACAACATCGGTAAGTGCCTTAACGGCTGCTGATGTGTTGACGTAACTCACGACCTTATGTCCTGGATGCTCTGCAATGAACTTTGCAAACTCGTCGGCAGGACAACTGTCGGCAAGCGAACAGCCGGCTGTAACGTCGGGAACAAGCACTTTCTTGTCGGGACATAGTATCTTTGCAGTCTCGCCCATGAAGTGCACGCCACAAAGCACTATGATGTCTGCATCGGTCTTTGCAGCCCATTGTGCCAGTGCCAGACTGTCGCCGACATGGTCGGCAATGTCCTGTATGTCGCTCGACTGATAGAAATGAGCCAATATAACGGCATTCTTCTCGCGACGCAGTCGGTTAATGTCCTCTACGAGTTTATCCATAGCATTATATATTCTTTATTGTTAATTTCTTTATTGAATTCTTTATGATGATGTTGTTAGCCTGTTGATAACGTTGAAAACTTTTATCTCGTTTTCTTGCACAGCAAGTTATCATCATTAGACTTCATTCTATCAACAAGGTTATCAACACCTGTACATGCGGCGTAAAACTTAGTCTTTCACCATGATATGCGCTTTTCGCGACAGTTTATCAACACCCTGTTAATAACACACAAAGTTAAAAACTTTTAGTCTCACTGCGGTATCATAAGTGGTTAAAAGTGGGTTGAAAACAGACAGACAAAAAGGCGGGTTAATATTTTGCCGTTGTTTTTACTTGTATACAGAGCCTGTTTTCGCACTTTCAAAATATTTCATCAACATTTTATCATCAATTTATCAACACTCTTTCCACACTTTATTAACCGTTTTCGTGGTGTTATGAACTCAATTAAGTCTAATTTTGCCGTGCAGACACGAAAGACATTAATGCCGATGCGCAAGCTCAAAGTTACAGAACTGAACAGGATAAGCAAAGAGGAGTACAAGCTGGCGGAGAAGTTGCCGCTTGTCGTGGTGCTCGATAATGTGCGGAGTGAGTATAATATTGGCTCCGTATTCCGCACTGCCGATGCTTTCAGAGTGGAGAGTATCTGCTTGTGCGGCATTTGTGCCGTGCCTCCACGCATTGAGATTCACAAGACGGCTCTTGGTGCAGAGGACTCTGTAGACTGGCGATACTTCAAGTCGACCATGGATGCTGTGGACGAACTTCGCCGCGAGGGATACACCATTCTGTCGGTAGAGCAGGTGGAAGGCAGCATGAAGCTCGACAACATGCATCTGGATTCCAGTCGCCGTTACGCCATTATTCTTGGCAATGAGGTGAAGGGCGTGCAGCAGGAAGTGGTGGATGCCAGCGACGGATGCATTGAGATTCCGCAGTATGGCACGAAACATTCGCTCAATGTCTCCGTGACTGCCGGCATCGTGATGTGGGAGATGTTCCGTCTGCTACGCTCGGAAAGCTGAAAAAGCAGCGTGTGCTTTACATGCCGAATCTCAGTCCGAACTGCAGGTTCAGTGCTGTGTTTTTCTCCTTATATATATTGTCTATTCGGCTGCCGTTGTCGAAGTAATACGACACGCCAGGTTCGGCATAAAGCCGGACAATATTCTTTATGTTGTATTCTATTCCTGCCGAAGCATTGACAGACCACTGCATTCCGCCTTCGCGGAGCGTCTCCTTTTCTTCGTAACCGCGCAT
Organism: uncultured Bacteroidaceae bacterium; assembly: GCA_964465765.1. Classification (GTDB taxonomy): domain Bacteria; phylum Bacteroidota; class Bacteroidia; order Bacteroidales; family Bacteroidaceae; genus Bacteroides. Next base: position 11,340 of record CAYXLA010000007.1, read on the forward strand.
GTAGTATTGCGTCTCTGCTGTTCCACTGACAAGTTTCTGAGCCATTCCGCCTCCAATGGCGTAGACAGACACGTTGCCACTTCTCCATAATTCGTATCCAATTCCCAGCGGCACGCCGACATAATGCAACTTCTGAGTGTAGTTTTGTGCGGCAGACATGCCTTCGCTCTTCAGATATGAATACACAATGCCCGTCTCCGCAAAGAGCCTGTCGGTCAGTCCGATACGCAGTTTCAGTCCGATGTTCAGCGGCGTCTTGTGGTCAAGATCCATCTTGCCGACCGATTGTTCGTTGATGTAGGTGTATTCCTTTGTAGAGTTCGGGAAGCTGTTTTGCAGAATCGTGGTGTTGTTTATGGTCGAATTGGTGATTGCGGCATCAGCTGCCATCATATTATATTCGCCAGCAGCCATGTCTCCACTGCCGCCAAAGTCTGTCGACGGCAGATTTGTGGTGAATGCGCTGACGCTCCACTTTCTCTTTCGACTATTACTCTGCCGCATCGTCTGCTGCTGCGTGTTCTTTCTCACGTACGTGACGTTTCCGGTAGACGGCTTCTGTCGTCTGTCCTGTTCCGACTCATCTTTTCCCTGTTCGGAGTAGTTTGTCTCCTGTTCGGAAACCTGTGGAATTGTCTCCGTAACGTCGTGGTTTTCGTTGTCCAATTCCGTGGATTTAGTGTCGTAATCCTGTGGCTTTTCTTCTGCAATTTTTTGGACTGTAGAGTGGGGTTGTGCGTACGCTAATTCGTCGTGCACTGTTGTCGACGGTTCTGTAGTCACAGTTTCTGTTGCTGCACTGCCGGATTCGTTTATAGGAGACTGCAAATAAGGCGACTGCACCGCAACATTAACATCTGATGGACTATTGTCAAGACCGACGTAGGCCAGCAGTCCGCTGACGACAATTGCTGCAATGCACGCTGCAACAGCCAGCAGAGTACGCCTCAAGCTGACGGTCTTTGTGCTCTTAGCTTCAGGCACGGCGTCAGCCTCAGTGTCGAGCGCAGCCTCAATGTCTTGCCACAAGCCCTCGGGAGCATCGGTCTCGTGCTTCTCAAGCCGTTCGCCAAGTTTGTCTGTCCAATCTTTGCTCATGTCTAATCGTCTTTATATCCTTGCCATCAGTGAGTTTTCCTTGCGGTATTCGTTGATTTTCATTGCCAACAGTGCCTTTGCACGGTGCAGTTGTGAGGCTGAAGTTGTCTCGGTGATGCCGAGCCGCTGAGCAATCTCCTTGTGCGGAATGTGCTCAACGACAAACATGTTGAAGACTGTCCTGTATCCTGCGGGCAATTCCCTTATCATTTGCACTATCGCGTCCATTGGAACATCGTCTGCATTCGTCTGCGGTTCGTCTGGAATGTCGGCGCTGATATTGTCCGTAAGCTCGACGTTCTGCATCTTGGTCTGCTCTCTGAGGAAGTCAATAGACTTGTTCACGACAATCCGCGTCATCCATGCCCGCAGCGAACCTTCGCCTTTCCACTTGAAGCGGCTGATGTTCCGGAAGATGTCGATGTAGCTTTCCTGCAAGACGTCGTGCACATCTTCCACGTCAGAGATGTATCTTGAGCACACGGCACTAAGGCTTCGGACAGTGCAGTTGTACAGTGTCCTGAAAGCATCTCTGTCGCCCGAAGCGACAGCCGAGGCGATTTGTTCTTCATCCTTTATCACCTTGTCCTTCTGTCTCTCTGTCTGTGTAAACGCTGGAGTGGCGAAAACCTTGCATGCCGACGGCGGTTTTCTTTCCGGAAATATAGGTTTTGCTAAATCTGTCCGTTCTCGACGAGCAATACAATCCTTTCAGTAACCTTGTCGTCGCCCTCGGGATCGTACTCCTTCTTGAGGCTTGCGCCGAACATCGAGGCGAACACTTGATAGGCTCCCGCCCTGAAGCTGCCCAGAAAAGCCTTGACCAACTCGTAGGAAGTCTGGTTGTTCTCGCGGTCAATCAGCTTTATTAGCAGTTTGCCCTGCCGCAGATTGAGCTTCTTCAGCCGCGGCGTGTACTGCTTCTTCAGTCCTTTTTCCAAATCGCGGATGTGCTGTTTGCGTCCTTTTTCGGTGGGTATCGTCTGCAGATATTCGTAAGTTTCAATCACGGCCCTGTTCACTTCCTTGGCAATCGGCAGCACTTTCTTGACATCACGCACGAGGCGTTCGTACTTCACCTGCTGGCGTCTGTTCTTGAAAACCATGGGTTTGAACACATACACCGTGCGTAGTGGAACGTAGGGAATGGTGTCGCCGTTGTAAATACACATGCGTGTCAGCTGCGAAGTTCGTGCCGTCGCAGCATTCTGCGCCTTTGTTTTGCCCACAAGACAGAGCAAAAGCGCAATACCAACTATAAGAGCCCTGTACACCATTCTAACGGGCAAAAATAAGCCTTTGCCGTTGACGTTGTCGTAATCTTTATCTTTTCAATGCTTTATTAACGAATTTATTTACTTTTGTACTCTATGGATGTTCCGCTTGCCATAACGCTTAAACGGTTGTTGTTCTGCACTGTAGCAACAACGGCCGTCTTGTTGCTGCCACAACGTGTAGCGGCGCAGAGCCTTCTGTTGCAGACTGATGAAGACGAGAGCATGGAACAACTGATGGAGACCGACCCTTCGGCAAACTGGGACGACGAGCTTGAGGAGCTTGCAGCACTGAAGGACAACAAGTTAGACATCAATACAGCCACGCGCGAACAACTGTCGGTCTTTCCGTTCCTCACCGAAACGCAGATAGAAAACCTACATTATTATATATATCGTTATGGCGCCATGCGCGACTTGAACGAGCTTCGCATGGTCTATGGTTTCGACTTCCGCACTATAGAACTGCTGAAACAGTACGTCATGATAGGCAGTGGCAATAGCGGAGAGCATTATCCACGGCTGAAGAACATAATGAAAGGCGGAAAGCACGAGGTGCTTTCGCGGTTCGACGTGCCGTTCTATCGACGTGCGGGCTACGACGACGGCTCTTATCTCGGCACGCCACAATATGCGTCGCTGAAGTATTCGTTCAGCTACGGCGACTATCTGCAGGCAGGATTTGTCGGCGAGAAAGATGCCGGAGAGATGTTCTTCGCAGGAAACAACAAGAATGGCTTCGACCACTATTCGGCTTACATCTCCATTTCCGAGCTTGGCATTCTGAAACGCGCCGTTCTCGGCAGCTACCGTCTGTCGTTCGGGCAAGGTTTGGTGCTCAATTCGGGCTTCCGAATCGGCAAGACGTTCTCCATGAGCACGTCCGACCATAGTGCCACGGGAATACGCCGTCACAGCTCTTCCGACGAAGTGAACTACTTCAATGGATTGGCGGCAACCGTCAGTCTGCTGAAAAACGTGGAGCTGTCGGCATTCCTGTCACGGCGAGAGCGCGATGCAATAACCGAAGAGGGTAGGGCGACGTCGATACAAAGCACCGGAATGCACCGCACGCAGACGGAGATTGACCGTAGTGGAGCACTTGTCGTGCAGACTGCCGGCGGCAACCTGACGTGGAACAGCAACCGCGTGAAGATTGGAGCCACGGGCGTTTGGTACGGCTTCGACAAAGAACTTTCGCCGTCACTCAGCGGTTATCGCAAGTACAACATGCACGGCAAGTCGTTCTACAACGCCAGCATCGACTACGCTTTGCGCCTTGGCCGTCTGCAGATTGCAGGCGAAGGAGCCAAAGGAAAAGAGGGCTTTGCAGTGCTTAATCGCTTGACCTACAGTCCGACATTCGACTATCAGTTTGTGCTTGTGCACCGCTATTATTCCAAAGACTACTGGAGTTTCTATGCCCGAAGCTTCGGCGAAGGGTCAAATCCGCAGAACGAAAACGGCTGGTACGCGGCGGTACAAGCCAGCCCTATTGCCTATTGGCAGTTCTTCGCGTCGGTCGATCTCTTCTCTTTTCCTTGGAAGAGATACCGAATCAGCAAAGCCTCGCAGGGACAAGACGTGATGTTCCAGTCGCGCTTTACGCCGACAGAAAACCTGTCGATGTACTTCAACTACCGTTATAAGCGCAAGGAACGAGATGTCAGCGGCACCGACGGACAGCAGATTCTGCCCACACATCATCACAAATTCAGGTATCGCCTGACGTGGAATGTCCGAGGAGTGGACCTGCAAACAACAGCCGACTACAACATCTTCAACCAGATTTCGTCGAGCCACGGCTATCAGCTGACGCAAAAAGCAGCATTCGGTGTCGGGCGTTTGCCGCTTACGTTGACGCTGCAAGGCACGTATTTCAACACCGACGACTACGACTCGCGCGTCTACGTCTACGAACGCGGACTGCTCTACACCTATTCGTCGGCTTCCTATTCGGGCAAAGGCTTTCGCGGTTCGGCGCATCTGCGTCTCGATCTCGGCAAGACGCTCATGCTGATTGCCAAGTTTGGCTGTACCCATTACACCGACCGCGACGAAATAAGCTCCGGTCACAACCTGATAAATGGCAGCACCAAGTCCGACCTGCAGCTGCAAATGCGGTTGAAGCTGTGAGTGTAACAGTAAATGAAGCTGTAAATGAAGTTATAAATGAAGCTGTAAATATAACTGTAACTGAAACCTTTTTGCCGTACGGACAATCCTCATTCGGTTTCCTTATTTGCTGGTTTTGATTACCTTTGCCGCAGAGATTTGAACATTTGGGAGCAGAGATTTGAACATTTTGGAACGCAGATTTGAACATTTGGGAGCAGAGATTTGAACATTTGGGGATAATGATTTGAATATTTTTGAGCAGAGATTTGAACGCGTATAAACCATATAACGTATACCATATATGGAATATAAAAAAAAGGAATACAGTGCAATAATACAGCGCATAGCGGAGCCGCGCATGTTCATACAGGTCCTTATGGGACCAAGACAAGTCGGCAAATCCACGTTAATCAGTCAAGTGATGGAGGCAACAGACATTCCTCATTCGTTCTTCAGTGCGGATACGGTGGACGAGAACGACGGTGAATGGATTGTGCGTTCATGGGAAAGTGCGCGCCAAACCATGAATCTCCATGGCAACAGCGAATACTTGCTCGTGATAGACGAAATTCAGAAGATAAGCAACTGGAGCGAATACGTGAAGCGGGAGTGGGACAAGGACAGCATGTCACGACTGAACATGAAGGTTGTCTTGCTTGGATCTTCACGTCTGCTGTTGCGTAAGGGGTTGACAGAATCGCTTACAGGACGATACGAACTTATACGAATAGGCCATTGGACCTACGCGGAGATGCATGATGCTTTCGGTTTTTCGTTGGATCAATGGATGTATTTCGGTGGTTATCCTGGTGGAGCGCGTCTCGTGTCGGACGAACGTCGGTGGAGGAAATACGTTAAGGACTCTCTTGTAGCTCCTTCGATTGAGAAAGATGTCATCATGACATCAAGGATATATAAACCGGCATTGATGACACAGATGTTCGAATTGGGATGCTCTTATTCTGGCGAATTGCTGTCGCTGACGAAGATGCTTGGACAACTGCAGGATGCCGGCAATGTGACGACACTGCAGTCTTACCTGAACGTGCTGAAGCAGTGTAATCTTCTGGCTGGATTGCAGAAGTATGCTGTCGACGACACGAGAAAATACAAATCGGTGCCGAAGCTTCAGGTGTACAACAATGCCCTACTGACAGCTCATCATCATACGACTTTTGAAACGACGAGAATAGACACAAAGCTGTGGGGACGTTGGGTCGAATCCGCTGTTGGCGTCCACCTGCTCAATCAGGCCGAAAACGAAGAATACAGTGTGTATTACTGGCGCGATCACGACGATGAGGTCGACTTCATCGTTAACAGAGGAGGGAAAGTAACGGCGATAGAGGTGAAGAGCGGCAGGCGTGGCATGAATAGCGGACTTCCGGTTTTCAATGGGAAATTTCATTCCGACAAATCGATTGTCGTAGGTACAGACGGCATTAGTCTCATTGATTTCTTCACTTCCAACATCATCGACATACTTGCATAACGAAGGCGTTCAACTGCAATTCTGTGGCTGAACGTTCACAGAACCTGTGGTTGAACGTCCATAGAATCTATGGTTTAACGTCCATAGAATCTATGGTTTAACGTCCATGGGGATGCTGATTTTTAGTGTGTTGCAGTGATGTTAAGCGTGAAGTCTTGCTTGATGATTAATTTCGCAGTCTGCGGAAGCAGGCGAGGGTAGAGTTAAGGGCAAAAAAAAGGAGTACCGCTGTACTCCAACCTTTTCATTAACCTTAAATCTAATACTATGAAAAACACGGCGCAAAGGTAGGGACTATTTCAAAAATGGCAAATAAAGCGGCTGAAAATGTGCGTTTTGTAACATTATTTAAACATCATAGACGTTTTGTAACTGTGTTGCGGCGTTTTCAAGCGTTTTGCAACGTTGTAGCGTCGCTTTTATTTGTAGACTGATGATGCGAAAACATTGAAATAGTCGCGCTTGCGTCAAAACATAAACGGTTCGGAAACGGACGGTGTGATATTTTTCGTAAGTTTGTGCTGACAATTAATGTTGCCTGCATCCTGGCGGGTAATCTTGTTTAACTTAATAGAACCTTGTATAAAAGAGATGAAGAAATTTATCCTTCTTGCGGCCGCCGCCCTGACGCTGTCTACATACAGCAACGCGCAGTGGAAGCCTGTGGGCGACAAAATCAAAACCCAGTGGGCTGAACAAATCAATCCTAATAACGTGTTGCCCGAATATCCGCGTCCTATAATGGAACGCCAGGAGTGGCAGAACCTGAACGGAATGTGGAAATATGCCATTCGCGACAAGGGCGAGGCAGCGCCGCAGTCTTACGACGGCGACATCCTGGTGCCATTTGCAGTGGAGTCGTCGCTGTCTGGCGTCGGAAAGCACCCCACGGAGACGCAGGAGCTGTGGTACACCCGCGAGTTCAACGTGCCCAAGACATGGACCGGCAAGCGCGTGCTGTTGCACTTCGGTGCTGTGGACTGGAAGGCCGACGTGTGGGTCAACAACGTTAGGGTAGGAGGTCACACTGGCGGCTTCACTCCGTTCTCGCTCGACATCACCGACGCTCTTGCAGCAAAAGGCGGCAACACGCTGACCGTAAGAGTTTGGGACCCTTCCGACAAGAGCTATCAGCCGCGCGGAAAGCAGGTTAGCGAGCCTGGTGGCATTTGGTACACTCCCGTAAGTGGCATTTGGCAGACTGTATGGATGGAACCGGTGGCAGAAGCACACATTGCCGACCTGAAGATTACTCCGGACATCGACAACCACGAGCTGAATGTAGGCGTGCAGACGACTGCAACAGCCGCAGGCTATCAGGCCAAGGTGCAGGTGTTCGACGGAACAGCCAAGATTGCCGAAGGAGCTTCGGTCAACGGACTGCCCGTTAGCGTTTCCATGCCCGCCAATGCCAAGCTGTGGACTCCCGACAGTCCGCATCTGTACACGCTAAAGGTCAGCCTGCTGAAGGACGGACGTGAGGTCGATGCTGTCGACAGCTACGCTGCAATGCGCAAAATCTCTATGGCACGCGACAAGGACGGCATAATGCGCATGCAGCTGAACAACAAGAACATCTTCATGTATGGTCCTCTGGATCAGGGATGGTGGCCCGACGGACTCTACACTGCTCCTACCGATGAGGCTTTGAAGTACGACCTGCAGAAGACCAAGGACTTCGGCTTCAACATGATTCGCAAGCACATCAAGGTTGAGCCTGCACGTTGGTACACCTACTGCGACCAGATGGGTATTCTCGTTTGGCAGGATATGCCCAGCGGCGACGGGGAACCCGAATGGCAGACCCACGAGTATTTCACTGGCACTGAGCTGACACGTTCTGCTGCGTCGGAAGCCAACTACCGCAAGGAGTGGAAGGAAGAGATTGATGTACTGTACAACTATCCGAGCATAGCCGTATGGATTCCGTTCAACGAGAGATGGGGACAGTTCAAGACTGTCGAGATTGCCGAGTGGACAAAGGCTTACGACCCGTCGCGTCTTGTCAATCCAGCCAGTGGCGGCAACTTCTACACCACAGGCGACATCCTCGACCTGCACAACTATCCGCAGCCGGAGATGTATCTGTACGATGGTCAGAGAGTTAACGTGCTTGGCGAATATGGCGGCATTGGACGCGTGGTTAGAGATCACATCTGGGAGCCCGACCGCAACTGGGGCTACGTGCAGTTCAACACCGAAGAGGAAGTTACCAATGAATACGTGAAGTATGCACAGCAGCTGAAGGACCTGGTGGCACGCGGATTCTCGGGAGCCGTCTATACTCAGACCACAGACGTGGAGATTGAAGTCAACGGACTGATGACCTACGACCGCAAGGTGATTAAGCTGAACGAGGCTCGCGTTCGTCAGATCAACCAATCTGTCATAAACAGTCTTGCTGAATGACACGAACACACATATAATATATACTATGAAAAGACTTTTCTTAATGTTAAGCCTCCTGTGCATGGCATCCATGGGAATCTATGCACAGAAGCAGTTCACCCTCGCCTCGCCCGACGGCAAGGTGAGCACGACAATCACCGTAGGCGACATGCTGCAGTACAGCATCAGCATCGACGGACAGCAGGTGCTGGCGCCGTCGCCAATCAGCATGACGCTCTCCACCGGCGAAGTGTGGGGACAGAAGCCCGCATTGCGTGGCAACAAGCGCAGCAGTGTGAATCAGAACATTGCATCGCCGCTCTACCGGGATGCAACGCTGACCGACAACTACAATGCCATCACGCTCAACTTCCGCAAGGACTACAGCGTGGAGTTCCGTGCCTACAACGACGGCGTGGCATATCGTTTCACGACAACGCGCAAGACTCCGTTCAACGTTGTCAGCGATGGAGCGACATTCAACTTCGACAAGGACTACACGATGACGGCATCCTACGTGCGCGACGGCAAGGACGGCGATTGGGCAAGCCAGTTTGCTAACTCGTTTGAGAACACCTACACCGTCGAGAAGCTGTCGAAGTTCAACACCGGTCACCTGACGTTCCTTCCCGTTGTGGTCGATGCAGAGAAAGCCAAAGTCTGCATCACCGAGGTCAACCTAGAAGGTTATCCCGGTCTGTACCTGAAGGGCAACGGCAACAATACGTTGACCGGCATGAATGCTCCTTATCCTAAGGAGACGAAGCAGGGCGGACACAATCAGCTCGAGGACCTCGTGCAGTCGGGCGAAGACTACATCGCCAAGGTCGAAGGACCGCGCTCGTTCCCGTGGCGTGTCGCCATCGTTGCCAAGGAAGACAAGGGCATTGCAGCATCCACATTGAGCTATCAGCTGGCAGAACCTTCGCGCCTCACCGACATCTCGTGGATAAAGCCGGGTAAAGTGGCTTGGGACTGGTGGAACGACTGGAACATCAGCGGTGTGGACTTCCGCGCCGGCATCAACACCGAGACATACAAGTACTACATCGACTTCGCTGCCGACAAGGGAATTGAGTACGTCATTCTCGACGAGGGCTGGGCTGTGAACCTGAAGGCCGACCTCATGCAGATCATTCCGGAGATCGACATGAAGGCTATTGTGGACTACGGCAAGCAGAAGAACGTGGGAATAATCCTGTGGGCAGGCTATTATGCCTTCAACCGCGACATGGAGAACGTCTGCAAGTATTTTGCCGACATGGGCGTCAAGGGCTTCAAGATTGACTTCATGAACCGCGACGACCAGCCGATGACCGAATTCATGTATCGTGCTGCTGCAATGTGCGCCAAGTATCATCTGTTGGCAGACTTCCACGGAATGTACAAGCCCGCCGGACTGAATCGCACTTATCCCAACGCCATCAACTTCGAGGGCGTACACGGACTGGAGCAGATGAAGTGGCAGTCCACCAGCGTTGACCAGTTGCTCTACGATGTCACCATCCCCTACATCCGTCAGGCTGCAGGACCAATGGACTACACGCAAGGTGCCATGCTCAACGGCGGATTGCGCAACTACTACCCCTTCAACAGTGAGCCGATGAGCCAAGGCACGCGCTGCCACCAGTTGGGACTCTACATCGTTCTGGATTCACCGCTGAATATGATGTGCGATTCTCCGACGAACTATCTCCGCGAGCCCGAGTGCACGGACCTCATTGCCGGCATACCGACTGTCTGGGACGAGACGATTGTCCTCGACGGCAAGATGGGCGAATACATCGTGACTGCACGCCGCAGTGGTAGCACATGGTACGTCGGCGGCATCACCAATCGTGAGGCCCGCGACCTGAACGTCGACCTGTCGTTCCTCGACGGAACATATCAGGCAGAGTTGTACAAGGACGGCGTGAATGCCGACCGCAAGGGCGCAGACTATCGCGTCGAGCGCTTCAACACGGCAGGCACCAAGAGCATTCACCTTGCTCCTGGCGGCGGCTTCGTTGCCAAACTGACGAAGTGATTGTGCGAAAGCTTCGTGCTTCCACCACCGTATATACAGAGAATCCCTTGAGGCTTGCACCCCAAGGGATTTTTTCTTTCATCTAACACCGGTGTCGTTTTCATTTCACCAGCCGGAAGGTGTTGTTTTTGCCGTTCTTTTCGCCGTCGAGAGTGAAGGTGGCATTGGTGCATCCCTTCTTCTTCAGCGTGAACGACAGCTTGTTCTCGGTGCCGTCGGGCCAGTTGATGGTCACGGTTTCGTCGTTCCATTTGCTGTCTCCCATCCATTCACCGACGACCAGTCTGAACTTGTCGCCGACCACTCTTTCGATGTGTCCGCCCATGAAGCTCGTCATGTACGCACGCGTGGTGGCTTTGTACAGCTCGTAATCTCTCACGTCCGTTTTGTCAATCTGGTATTCCACGCCGTTGTATGTGACGGTGATGCCACGGTCGGTAAAGTTGTTCTCTGTAGACGGGTCGAGCAAATCATTGCCCGCAGCGTCCGACACGTACACCGCCATCGTCACCGGAGCATAATCTTCTTCCTCTTCTGTGCACGACATCAGTGAAACTGCAGCAATGACGACTGCCAACGTCAGCAATAGTCTTCTCATCTTTTCATGCTTTTCTTGCGTTCTATACAATCGTAGAAATTCAGTGTTCTACAACCATAGAAACGTCTTGCCGCGCCAAACCTTGCACGGCGAGAATGAAAAGTTTTTCTCACTTATTCAGTTTCCACTCGCTGCCGTTCTTGCCGTCCTTGATTTCGAAGCCCAGTGCCGAAAGTTCGTTGCGAATCCTGTCGCTCTTTGCCCAGTCCTTGTTCGCCTTAGCCTCCTGACGTTCAGCCAGAAGCATGTCCACAGCCTTGCCGAAAGCCTCTTCGCGTGCGGCATTGTCGGCATGCTCTTCGGTGAGTCCCAGCAGGTCGAAGCACAGCAGGTGGAACGTGTCGTGCAGCTCCTTGAGGTCGTCGGCTGTTATTGTGTCCTTGCCGTTGGCGAGATTGTTGACCGTCTTCGCCGCCTCAAACAGATTGGCGATGACGATAGGCGTGTTCAGGTCGTCGTTCATTGCCTCGAGGCAACGTTCGCGCAGGTCGTGCAGGTCGACTGTCGACTTCTCTGCCGGCTTAATCTTGTCGATTGCAGCCACGGCATCCATCAGTCGCTCCAGTCCCTTCTCGGCAGCCTGCAGCGCTTCGTTGCTGAAGTCAACGGTGCTGCGATAGTGTGCCTGCAGTATGAAGAAGCGTATCGTCATTGGCGAATATGCCTGCGTCAGACTCTTGTTCGAGCCCTCGAAGAACTCAAACAGCGTGATGAAGTTCCCGAGGCTCTTTCCCATCTTCTGTCCGTTGATGGTGATCATGTTGTTGTGCATCCAGTAGTGCACCATCT
>CAYXLA010000008.1:0-14219 GCA_964465765.1 uncultured Bacteroidaceae bacterium
TCCCTTCAGGGGAGGGAGAAAGGAGCCTCTCCTAAATCCTCCCCTAAAGGGAAGGACTTGAAAATCCATCAACACATGGTCTTGTGGATGCGAATACATATCTACCATATTCGTTTATCCCCACCTATTTTCTACTGACCCGTTTCATTGTCGGGTGGCTTCTCGTGCACCTTGCCCAGCAGTGCTTCTGAGGTGAAGTGTGATATTATTGCTAACTTTGCACCGTGATAAGAAAAAATGAGGGAGGTTTCTCAGAGACATGGATAATATAGCGGTGTTGCTTTCGGGTGGTGTCGACAGCTCTGTGGTGGTGCATCTGTTGCGTGAGCAAGGCTACACGCCTTCGCTGTTCTACATACGCATTGGCCGCAACGATGTGGACTATATGGACTGCACCGCTGAGGAGGATATGGAGATTTGCACTGCCATTGCCCACAAGTATGGCTTGCCGTTGCAGCTCATCGACCTGCACCGTGAGTATTGGGACCGTGTGGCTGCCTATGCCATAGACAAGATTCGTCATGGCTTGACGCCCAATCCGGACGTGATGTGCAACCGCCTGATTAAGTTCGGGTGCTTTGAGGATGTGGCTGGCAAGGACTTCGACAAGACTGCTACCGGACATTATGCCACGACATATGACATAGACGGACGTGTGTGGCTGGGCACGGCTGTCGACCCGGTGAAAGACCAGACCGACTTCCTGGCACAGATCACCAGTCTGCAGCTCAGCAAGCTGATGTTCCCGCTGGGCGGACTGATGAAGAGCGAGGTGCGTGCCATCGCTGCCCAGGCAGGACTGCCAAGTGCCAAACGACGTGACAGTCAGGGCATCTGCTTCCTGAACAACATAAACTATAATGACTTTGTGCGCCGCTTCCTGGGCGAGCAAGAAGGCAACATTGTGGAACTGGAGACGGGAAAGATTCTGGGACGCCACAAGGGCTTCTGGTTTCATACCATCGGCCAGCGCAAAGGACTGGGGCTGAGTGGCGGTCCGTGGTTCGTCATCAAGAAGGATGTGGAGCAGAACACGGTCTTTGTGTCGCATGGCTACGACACGCAGATGCAGTATGGCAATGCTTTCAGCATGCAGGACTTCCACTTCATAACTGCCGACCCGTGGACCGACGACGAGGAGCGAAGCGGTGTTGAGGTGACATTCAAGATTCGCCATACTCCCGACTTCGGCAAGGGAAGGCTGCAGCGGCAGGCGGACGGCACGATGCGCATCACGAGCCAAGAGCAGCTGCAGGGCATAGCTCCCGGCCAGTTTGGCGTGGTCTACGACAAAGACCACCGGCTGGTGATAGGCAGTGGCGAGATTATGGTCGAAGACGGCAACGTGGTCTGACAGCAAGGAGAGAGAGTAATAATAAGGAGTAGAAAAAAAAGTCGGGTGTGCCGTGCAAGGTTTGGCGTGGCATACCGATTAGTGAAGTAGAAGAAAGGAGAACGATGGAAATTACCGTCAACGACAGTGACTTGCGGCAAGCGGCGGCAGAAGGCATGGACGAGTTTATCGCGGTCTTCACCGATGCCTATACGAAAGCGATGGAAGCGGTTGGAGGCTTCGGCGCTGAAGCCATGCAACAGCTCTCTGCCGACCAGAACACGCTGTTGGCATACAAGATATTCCGCGACGAGATGATGGAAGGCGGCTTCTGCCAACTCATACAGAACGGCTATGGAGCATACATCTTCCACAATCCCTTCGTCAAGGTGATGCGCCTGTGGGGCATGGAAGATGTGGCACGCATTGTCCATGCAGCACGGAGAATCTACGATGCCAACCGCAAGGACCTGGAGCGTGAACGCAGCGACGAGGAGTTCATGGCGATGTATGAGCAGTATGAAGCCTTCGACGACCTTGAGACGGAGTTCATTGAGAACGAGGAAGATTACACCGCAGCCATAGCAGCCTATGTGGACGACCACATGGAGCAGTTTGCACACATCGTGATGGATGCCGGCGCGTGATTTGACAATTTTTCATTGTTCTGGATTTTGCGTATAGAAACTTTTATCTACTTTTACCAAACAAAAAAAACGATTAAGATGAAACTATTCAAGAACTTTATTTTAGCAGTCGCAGCATTGGCTTCGCCCCTCACATTCACATCGTGCATCGGCGACAGCGACGAGAATTCTGCAGAGCAGACCATCGTGGCATTATACAAGAGCGACGGAACCTTCGAACAGTATGGCGGCACAATACTCACACCGAAGACGAGTGTGGTGGCAACGCCTGGAATGTATACCTTCGAGGTACGCTACAACCCGGGTGACGCCGATGCCAGCGGCAACATGCCTGTAGAGGTCATATCGTCGCTGACAAGCATCGACAACGAGAACCTTGGCCCGTCGAACGCCGAACCTGTGCCAAACATACCGATGTATAGCCTGAACTATCAGAGCAACCAGGGCAGTGTGGCACCCTATAAGTTCAACAACGACTACCTGATTGTGCCGGCAATGTTCTGGGTAGAGAACGTGTCGTCGAGCGAGATCCAGGTAGAGATAAACAAGCACACCTTTGCGCTGACATACCTCGTTGGCGATGACAACAACATAAAGGTAACCGAAGACGGCGTTCTGGACCTGTATCTCACAGACAACGTCGCCGACGTGACCACAACACGTGCACGCTTCACCTCCAACTTCGAGGCCTTCTACGTGGGCAAGCTGGTGAAGCTGTACAACGCACAGTATCCTAACAACGGACTGCAGAAGTTCCGCATACATGCCTACGTCAATGGCGACGAGTGCAGCATGGACGGTGCAGCCACCAAGGCGGAGTACTACGACGTGCAGTACACCGTGAAATAACGACTGTTTGCCTTTGATGGACTACAAGAAGATTTTTCATATAGCGTCATTACTGATTTCCTCCCCTGCCAAGGCATGGGAGGAAATTCGTGCTCAGGGCCGTGGTGACGTGACTTTCAACTACGTGTATCCGCTCATAGGACTGGCTGCCTTGTCGGTCTTCATCGGTGCACTGATAGACCGTGGATGGGATGGACCCGACGGTTACCAATATGCCATGGCACGTTGCTGCACGGTGGTGGTGACCTACTTTGGCGGCTTCTTCCTCTCGGCATACATCATCAATGCCATCTGCAAGCGCTTCTACAACATGGCAGACGACATGCTGTTGTGCTACAAGCTGGCAGGCTACAGCCTGACGGTGCCGATGCTGTTGCAGGTCGTGACAGGACTGTTGCCCGACTTCTACATAATCGCCGTGGCACTGCAGTTCTACATTATATATATAGTGTGGGCAGGCAGCAACGTGCTGATGCAGGTGCAGGAAAACAACAGACTGTCGTTCACCATCGTGGTATCGGTAATACTGATGGTATGTCCGGAAGTGCTGGGCCGCCTGTTTGATGTCCTTGAGGCATCGATGTAGCCTCACAAAATAGTGGAACGTTTTTCGAGGGAAATGAGGAAATGGCGCAACAGTCAGTAAACATAAAGAACAAGCGGGCTACCTACGACTACGAGCTGCTGGACACATACACCGCAGGACTTGTGCTGACAGGTACGGAGATAAAGTCCATCCGCCTGGGCAAGGCAGGCCTGGCAGACTCGTTCTGCTTCTTTGCCGGTCGTGAGCTGTGGGTCAAGAACATGCACATTGCACAGTACAGCTATGGCTCCTACAACAATCACGCTGCGCTTCGCGACCGCAAGCTGCTGCTTAACCGCAAGGAGCTTATCAAGCTGAAGAACGACTCGATGAACCCGGGCTTTACGATAGTCCCCGTGAGACTGTTCATCAACGAGCGCGGATTGGCAAAGCTGGTGATTGCACTGGCACGAGGCAAGAAGGAATACGACAAGCGCGACTCCATAAAGGAACGTGAGGACAAGCGCGAGATGGCACGCATGTTCAAGCATTGACGGCTGACGGCAACGGCGTCCAAGACAAGACATACACACTTTTTTTACGCAACTAAATATAGGACCCACCTAAACAAAGTCAGGATGAAGAAGACACTGCAGGATCTGGTAAAGGAACGTATCCTGATACTCGATGGTGCTCTGGGCACACTCATACAGCAGTACCACCCCACAGAAGAAGACTTCCGTGGTACTCGCTTTGCCTCTGTCGGCGGACAGCTGCGTGGCGACAACGACTTGTTGTGCCTGACACGTCCCGACATAATACTTGACATCCACCACCGCTATCTGGAGGCTGGCGCCGACATAATCGAGACCAACTCGTTCAATGCCACTGCAGTCAGTCAGGCAGACTATGGCATGCAGCCTTATGTGCGCGAGATGAATCTCGCAGCAGCTCGTCTGGCACGTCAGGCAGCCGATGAATACACACGCCGCACACCAGAGAAGCCTCGCTTCGTGGCAGGCTCTGTAGGTCCGACCAACAAGTCGTGCTCGATGAGTCCTGATGTCAACGACCCGGCCTTGCGTTCGCTAACATTCGATGAACTCACGTCGGCATATATCGAACAGATGACAGCGTTGCTCGAGGGTGGTGTGGATGCCATTCTCGTAGAGACCATCTTCGATACGCTCAATGCCAAGGCTGCGATATATGCAGCACACCAGTCGATGGAACAGGCAGGACGCGCTGTGCCTCTGATGCTTTCGGTCACCGTGGCTGATGTCAGCGGCAGACTGCTGTCCGGTCAGACACTCGACGCCTTCCTGGCATCCGTGCAACATGCCGACCTGTTCTCTGTCGGTCTGAACTGCTCGTTTGGTGCTGAGCAGATGAAGCCGTTCCTGAGTCATCTGGCAGCCAAGGCACCTTATTATATAAGTGTATATCCTAATGCCGGACTGCCCAATAGCCTGGGCCTGTATGACGAGACGCCGGAGCACATGGCAGAAGACATAAGGCAGTATATAGACGAAGGACTGGTGAATATTGTCGGTGGCTGTTGTGGCACTACCGATGAGTTCATAGCACGCTATGTGCCGTTGGTGCAGGATGCCAAACCTCACAAGCCTGCCAGCAAGCCCGACTGCATGTGGCTGTCTGGACTGGAGCTGCTCGAGGTAAAGCCCGAGATAAACTTTGTCAACATAGGAGAGCGATGCAATGTGGCAGGCTCGCGCAAGTTTCTGCGACTCATAAAGGAGAAGAACTACGAAGAAGCCCTCGCCATAGCACGCAAGCAGGTGGAGGATGGAGCGCAGGTGCTCGATATAAATATGGATGACGGCTTGCTCGATGCAGGTGCAGAGATGGTGACCTTCCTGAACCTTATGGGGTCGGAACCGGAGATATCGCGTGTGCCTGTGATGATCGACTCATCGAAATGGGACGTCATCGTGGCAGGACTGAAGTGCCTGCAGGGTAAGGCGATCGTAAACTCCATATCGCTGAAAGAGGGTGAGGAGAAATTCCTGCAGCATGCACGCGACATCATGGATTATGGTGCTGCGGTAGTGGTGATGGCTTTCGACGAGCAAGGACAGGCGGATACCTACGAGCGCAAGATAGAAGTGTGTCAGCGTGCCTACCGTCTGCTTGTCGATGAAGGATTCAATCCCAACGATGTGATATTCGACCCTAATGTA
Organism: uncultured Bacteroidaceae bacterium; assembly: GCA_964465765.1. Classification (GTDB taxonomy): domain Bacteria; phylum Bacteroidota; class Bacteroidia; order Bacteroidales; family Bacteroidaceae; genus Bacteroides. The sequence goes on from CAYXLA010000008.1 coordinate 5,557, forward strand.
CTCGCCGTAGCCACAGGCATGGAGGAACACAACAACTATGCTGTTGACTTCATTCGTGCCACTGGTTGGATAAGACACAATCTGCCAGGTGCCCATGTCAGCGGTGGCGTCAGCAATCTGTCGTTCTCATTCCGTGGCAACAACTATATACGCGAAGCGATGCATGCCGTGTTCCTCTATCACGCCATACGCGAAGGAATGGACATGGGCATTGTCAATCCGTCGTCGTCGGTGCTCTATACTGACATCCCTGCCGACGAGCTTGAAGTCATAGAAGATGTCGTTCTGAACCGCCGTCCCGATGCTACGGAGCGTCTGGTGGCACTGGCTGCACAGATCAAGCAGCAGGCCGATGCTGCCAAGGCCGATGGAGGCAAGTCTGCCGACATGCATCACGACGAGTGGCGTCAAGGCACCACGGTGGAGGAAAGGCTGTCGCATGCACTGGTAAAAGGCATTGGCGACTATCTTGAAGCCGACTTGACCGAAGCTCTGCAGAAGTATCCGCGTGCAGTGAACATCATCGAAGGTCCGCTGATGGCAGGAATGAACAAGGTCGGCGACTTGTTTGGCGCAGGCAAGATGTTCCTGCCGCAGGTGGTCAAGACTGCCCGCACGATGAAGAAGGCCGTGAACATTCTGCAGCCATATATCGAGGCAGACAAGAAGGAAGGCAGTGCATCGGCAGGACGTGTGTTGCTTGCCACTGTCAAGGGCGACGTGCACGACATCGGCAAGAACATTGTCTCCGTGGTGATGGCATGCAACGGCTACGAGATTATAGACCTGGGCACGATGGTTCCGGCAGAGGAGATTGTGCAGACAGCCATCGAGAAGAAGGTCGACATGATTGGTCTTAGCGGACTCATCACACCTTCGCTGGAGGAGATGGTGCACGTGGCTTCTGAGCTGGAGAAGGCTGGGGTGGACATCCCATTGCTCATTGGCGGTGCTACCACATCTCTGCTGCATACGGCTCTGAAGATTGCTCCGGTCTATCATGCGCCAGTGATACATCTAAAGGATGCTTCGCAGAACCCCACGGTGGCTGCCCGTCTGATGAACGAAGGGCAGAAGCACGAGCTTGAGGCTGAGCTGCAGAAGGAGTATGGTGAGATTCGCCAGCGCAATGCAGAAAGCGGCAAGGCACAGGAGACTATGCCTATAGACGAGGCACGCAAGAAGAAACTCAATCTGTTCTGATCAGTTCCCGGTAGCGTTCGTATCGCTCCAACGTGATTCTTACAAACTTCTCGGTCTCAGCACCGCGCAGATATCCGTTCTTGCATACAGGGTCGGTGTAGTATTCTTCGTTGCTCTTCAAGAGCAGATAACGCTCAACATTGTCCTCCCACACGTATTTGTCGCGCCCATATTTCTCTGCCAGTGCCATTGCATCGAGCACATGTCCGATGCCGGAGTTGTAGGCCGCCAGCACGAACTTGGGTCGCTCTTCCTTGGGCACGCTGCCGAACACGGTATTGGTGTATGAAAGGTATTTCACGGCAGCTCTGACACTCTCTTCGGGGTCACCCTCACGTCCTACGGGCACGCCCATGTTGTGTGCCGTGACAGGCATCAGCTGCATAAGCCCTTGCGCTCCTGCACGTGACACTACGTCGGGGTCGAAGTTCGATTCGGTGTATGCCAGTGATGCCAACAACCGCCAGTCCCATCCTATCTCGGGAGCATAGCGCTTGAACAGGTCGTCGAAAGCAGATATCCGTCCGTCCTCGACCGACAGGATGGGAGCCGTGGCGAGTCGCTTGCCCTGCATGAAGTATCGGTTGGCGTTGCTGATGAATGCCGATGCCGTTGAGGCTTCTGCCGACCAATCGTCGATGAGTGCTGCCAACTGTGTGCTCGTCTTCCTCACAGCCCACGACGAACGCTGGTCGAAGCCGACGGCAAGGTTTATGTTCAGGTCGGGATAGTACGCACGGTTGAGCCGTGCCACGTCGTTGTCGGCTACGGAGTAGTCTATCTCTCCGGCATTCACTTGTGCCATCAGACCTTCTGCCGACAGCGTGTCGGCGGTCACCTCATGCAGCTTGATGCCGCCACCCAACTCGTCGTTGAGGTTCTTCATGCGTGTGTAATGTCGTCCGCTCTTGACGTAGACATCCTTGCCTATCAGCTCCGTGACGTCGGTCAGTGCATCCTTGCTGTCGCGTTGCACCAGCACCTGATGCGTAATGAATTCGTGTCCGCAATAGAGCACGCTGTCCTTGCCGGTGTTGGTGATTGGCAGATCGTAGGCAATCAGGTCGCCCTCGCCGCTGTTGAGCATCTCTATCAACTCGTGCGTACTTCGTGCCACCACTATGTCCATCTGCACACCGATGTACTCAGCCAACTGTCGTGCCGTCTCATACTGAAGACCCATCTCGCTGTCGCGATAGATGAAGTAGGATGCAGGACCATACATCGTCAGCACAGTCAGTCGTCCGCTGTCCTGAATCTGTTGCAAATCGCGCAGACTGTCTCCCGCCTTGCCACATCCTCCGGCAAGCAACATCGTGGCCAGCAGCAATGCCGCCAGCGCAGAAGTCGCCGAGTGCCGTGGAATCGTCATAGTGGTTCCGCTTCTTTGTGTGGATGTTATGCAGCCTGTTGCGTCATTGCTTCAGGTGCCGCTTGATGTATTGTGTCAGTATCTTTATAGCCGTCTTGTTGTTTCCGCCCTGCGGTATGATCAGGTCGGCATAGCTCTTCGTGGGCTCGATGAACTGTTGGTGCATTGGCTTCAGCACACGTGTGTAGCGTTCCATCACAGCCTGGGCCGTGCGGTTGCGCTCTATCACGTCGCGCTCAATCAGGCGTATGAGCCGCTCGTCAGAGTCGGCATCGACAAACACCTTTATGTCCATCATCTCGCGTACCTTCTCGTCGTAGAGAGCCATGATGCCTTCGATTATAATCACTTCGCACGGCTCCACATGTATTGTCTCTGCCTGTCGCGTGCAGGTAATCATGGAATAGATGGGCTGCTCAATGCTCTTGCCGCTTCGCAAGGCCGCTATCTGTTCGCGAAACAAATCCCAGTCGAAGGCACTCGGGTGGTCGAAGTTTATCTGCTGGCGCTTCTCTGCCGGCACATTGCTACTGTCCTTGTAGTATGAGTCCAACGGAATCAGTGCCACCTGTCCGTTGCCGAGACTTTCTATTATCTTCCTTACGACGGTGGTCTTGCCAGAGCCTGTGCCGCCTGCAATGCCTATTATTAACATCCTGCCTAACTGTGAAATTGGGGAAAACAACTACTTTTGCAGCGGCTGGCGTTTGGGGTCAGCAACGTGCAAAACCAAGCAAATGTAGAACAAATTCCTTAAAACCACCCAAATATGGTCAAGCATATTGTACTTTTCAAGCTGAAAAGCGATGTTCCCGAGGCACAACGCCTCGCGGCAATGCAGGATTTCAAGCATGCCATTGAGGCTCTGCCCACGGTCATACCGTTCATCCGCAAGGTGGAAGTCGGACTGAACATCAACCCTGCAGAGCAGTGGAGCATTGCCCTGTATAGTGAGTTCGACACTCTCGCCGACGTGCAGGCATACAGCAACCATCCCCGTCATCTGGCGGCAGCAGCACTCCTGAAGGATGTCAAGGAGAGCCGTGCCTGCGTCGACTATGAAGCTTGATGCCCTTGGCGCTGACAATGGCAAAGTGGGATGCACAATCAACCCGAATCAAACAATAAAGACAATATATAAAGAAGACTCTTTTTTTATGAAGAAACTTTTACTCTGCACGCTCCTCATGCTGTGCACTGTGTTGGCGTTTGCGCAGATACAGGAACCTGTGAAGTTCAAGACAACGTTCAACCGCCTGTCTGATACGGAAGCCGAGATGGTGTTCGATGCCACCATAGACGGTGGATGGCACATCTACTCCACCGACCTTGAAGGTGGTGGACCTATACCTGCCACGTTCAACGTGGAAAAGATTAGCGGCGCAGAAGTCGATGGCAAGCTGCAGCCTGTGGGCGACGAGAAGTCGAACTACGACAAGCTGTTTGAGATGCAGGTGCGCTATTTCGAAAAGTCAGCACGCTTCGTGCAGAAGATCAAGCTAACTGGTGGCGACTATCGCATCGAGGGCTTCCTGGAGTATGCTGCCTGCAACGACCGCAACTGCCTGCCGCCTGCCGAAGTTCCCTTTAGTTATGCAGGAACGTCTGCCGCTGCTTCAGCATCGGCTGCTACTGCACAGGCAGACAGCAACAATGCATCGACAGCAGAAGAGGCACAGCCCGTTGCTGCCGCAGACACGCAGAGCGTTGCATCGTCTTCTTCTGCAAATGCAGGTTCAGACCTGTGGCAGCCGGTCATCGACGAACTTCAAGGCTTCGGCGATGCTGTAGGCACAGTAGACCAGTCGTTGATAGTCATCTTCGTCACCGGCTTCGTCGGTGGACTGCTGGCTCTCTTCACGCCGTGCGTATGGCCGATTATCCCAATGACCGTCAGCTTCTTCCTCAAGCGCAGCAAGGATCGCCGCAAGGGCATACGTGATGCCATTACCTACGGCATCTCCATCATCGTCATCTATCTGACTCTCGGACTGGCAGTCACGCTGATATTTGGAGCCAGCGCACTCAACGCCATGTCTACCAATGCCATATTCAACATCTTCTTCTTCCTGCTGCTTGTGGTCTTCGCGGCTTCGTTCTTTGGTGCGTTTGAGATTACGCTGCCATCCAAATGGAGCAATGCCGTCGACAGCAAGGCAGATGCTACCAGCGGATTGCTCAGCATCTTCCTCATGGCATTCACGCTGACGCTCGTGTCGTTCTCGTGCACAGGTCCCATCATCGGATTCCTGCTTGTCGAGGTCTCGTCGACGGGCAGCATCGTTGCACCAACAGTGGGCATGTTAGGTTTTGCCGTTGCACTGGCACTGCCGTTCACCGTCTTCGCCTTGTTCCCTGCATGGCTCAACTCGATGCCTAAGTCGGGTGGCTGGATGAATGTCATCAAGGTCTGCCTTGGCTTCGTGGAGCTGGCATTCGCCTTGAAGTTCCTCTCGGTTGCCGACATGGCGTATGGCTGGCACCTGCTCGACCGCGAGACGTTCCTCGCTCTGTGGATTGTCATCTTCGCACTGCTGGGCTTCTATCTGTTGGGCTGGATCAAGTTCCCGCACGACGACGACAACAACCGCGTCAGTGTGACACGCTTCTTCTTGTCGCTGTGTTCGCTGGCCTTCGCCGTCTATATGGTGCCTGGATTGTGGGGAGCTCCGCTGAAGGCTGTCAGTGCATTCGCTCCGCCAATGCAGACGCAGGACTTCAATCTCTACAAGAACGATGTGCATGCACGCTTCGATGACTATGACCTTGGCATGGAGTATGCCCGTCAGAACGGCAAACCCGTGATGCTCGATTTCACCGGATACGGCTGTGTCAACTGTCGCAAGATGGAGATGGCTGTATGGACCGACCCTACTGTCGGCGATATGCTCAACAACGACTATGTGCTCATCACCCTCTATGTCGACAATAAGACAGAACTGCCGCAGCCGATGACCGTTGTCGAGAACGGACATGAACGCACGTTGCGCACGTATGGTGCCAAGTGGAGCTATCTGCAGCGCGTCAAGTTCGGTGCCAACACGCAACCGTTCTATGTACTCATCGACAACGAAGGACGTCCGCTCAACAAGTCCTATTCCTACGACGAAGACATCGACAAGTACGTCAGCTGGCTTCGCACGGGCTTGGACAACTACAGCAAGAGACATTGAGATGATGCTTTGCAAGTTTGCTTAAGCTGCTTGCTAAACGCTGATTGTCTGCACGTTATAAGGATGCCCATCGTTGGGTTCCAAGGATGGGCATCCTATGGTCCTTTGAATGGGCATCCTTAGGTGCATAGAATGCCCATCCTTATACCCTAAGAATGCCCATCGTTAGGGTGCCTTCTTGCGCAAACACGGAATTTTAGAACGGTTTCGTTCAAAATAGAAGGTTTTAGAACGAGAGGTGCCTTCAGAACGCGTCTGGCAAGGGGTATTGAACGGTTATTGAACATCATTAAACAGATTTGCTAATTGTGCAGAGAATGTTATGGGCTTGCTCGGTTTTGCCTGACTGGTCGTTAATGGCGGCGTGATTTGGCGGAAAAGCTTTTGCCGTTAGCAGTGCTTTCCCTACTTTTACGCAGTGAAAAGAAAAACATCAGCAACACACTTATGGCAACACTCATAGAACGCTTCCTTAAATACGTCAGCTTCGACACACAGTCGAGCGAAGACAGTGGCGTGACACCCAGCACTCCAGGACAGATGAAGTTGGCAGAATATCTGCGCGACGAGTTGCAGGCTTTGGGACTGCACGACGTTTGTCTTGATGCCAACGGATATCTCTATGCCACTTTGCCTGCCAACATCGACGATGCCGGCGTGCCCGTGGTGGGCTTCATATCGCACCTGGACACATCGCCCGATGCAGCAGGAAAGGACATACATCCGCGCATCGTAAAGAATTATGACGGCAGTGACATCGTGCTCAATGAGGCACAAGGCATTGTCCTCTCGACTGGGAGATTTCCCGAAATACTCGACCATAAGGGCGAAGACATAATCGTGACCGACGGCACCACGTTGCTTGGAGCCGATGACAAGGCAGGTATTGCCGAGATAGTCTCTGCCATGGTCTATCTGCAGGAACATCCCGAGATAAAGCACGGCAAGGTGCGCATAGCCTTCAACCCTGATGAGGAGATTGGACTTGGCGCACATAAGTTCGACGTGGAGCGCTTCGGTTGTAACTTCGCCTACACCATGGACGGCGGTGAAGTAGGGGAGATAGAATATGAGAACTTCAATGCTGCATCGGCACGACTGACGTTCACTGGCCGCAATGTCCATCCTGGCACCGCCAAGAATAAGATGGTGAACTCCATTCGTGTGGCAAACCGCTTCATCTCCATGCTGCCCAGCCACGAGACTCCCGAACACACCGAAGGTTATGAAGGCTTCTATCACGTCACATCGTTCGAAGGCAATGTTGAGCGGACAACAGTCAGCTACATAATCCGCGACCATAGCCGCGACCGCTTCGAAAGTCGCAAGCGTGAATTCCAGCACTTGGCAAACAAGATTAACGGCGAATATGGCGAAGGCACAGTGACGCTGGAGATGCACGACCAGTACTACAACATGCGCGAGAAGATAGAACCGGTGATGTATATCATCGACATGGCAAAAGAGGCAATCAGGCAGGTTGGCGTGGAACCACAGGTCAAGGCCATTCGCGGCGGCACCGACGGTGCACAGCTCTCGTTCAAGGGACTGCCGTGCCCGAACATCTTTGCCGGAGGCATGAACATGCACGGACGTTATGAGTACGTGCCCGTACAGAGCATGGAGAAGGCCATGATGGTGGTGGTGAACATCGCAGCACTCGTGGCACAACGGCATGCCGGCAAGTAAGGACAGAAGATCAGCAATCAAACAAAAAAACACAATAGGAAGATAAATACTTAGAGAGAGATTATGAAGACAACTCCATTTACCGAGAGGCACATTGCCTTAGGTGCAAAGATGCACGAGTTTGCAGGCTACAACATGCCGATAGAGTACCCGACGGGAATCATCAAGGAACACATGACTGTAGTCGAGGGCGTGGGCGTGTTTGACGTTTCGCACATGGGCGAATTCTGGGTTACAGGACCTAATGCTCTGTCGTTCCTGCAGAAGGTGACATCAAACAACGTTGCAGCGCTTGTCCCCGGACAGGCACAGTACACCTGCTTCCCCAACGAGCAGGGCGGCATTGTGGACGACCTGATCGTCTACTATTGGGAACCGAACAAATACCTGCTTGTGGTCAATGCCGCCAATATCGACAAAGACTGGAACTGGTGTGTGAGCCACAACAGCGTCGGTGCAGAGCTGCACAATGCTTCCGACGAGACGGCACAGCTGGCAGTACAGGGTCCCAAGGCAACGGCAGCACTGCAGAAGCTCACGTCTGTCGACCTCAGCGCCATTCCCTACTATCACTTCAGCCACGGTGAGCTGGCAGGCGTTCCCGATGTCATAATCTCGAACACTGGCTACACCGGTGCAGGCGGCTTCGAGCTGTACTTCAGCCCCAAGGATGCCGACAAGGTGTGGGAGGCTGTGTTCGATGCCGGCAAGGAGTTTGGCATTGCGCCGATAGGTCTTGGCGCACGCGACACACTGCGTCTCGAGATGGGCTATTGCCTTTATGGCAACGACCTTAACGACACAACATCGCCCATCGAGGCTGGACTGGGCTGGATCACCAAGTTCGTCGACGGTAAGGACTTCACCAACCGTGCTGAGCTGGAGCGTCAGAAGAAGGAGGGCGTCAGCCGCAAGCTCGTTGGCTTCGAGTTGGTAGACCGTGGCATTCCACGCGAGCACTATGAGATTCTCAATGCCGATGGTGAGCCGATTGGCATCGTCACTTCGGGCACCATGTCGCCGACACGCAAGATTGGTATTGGTCTGGGTTACGTGCAGACTGCCTACAGCAAGGCTGGTACGCCCATCATGATCGACGTGCGTGGACGCAAGCTCAAGGCTGTTGTTGCCAAGCCGCCGTTCCGCAAGAACTAAGGGGAGTATACCTATTATATATATAAGGAGTAGCGATTGGGCTGTGAGGAACTGCAACTGCGGTTTCCTTA
>CAYXLA010000008.1:14319-21309 GCA_964465765.1 uncultured Bacteroidaceae bacterium
ATATATATAAGGAGTAGCGATTGGGCTGTGAGGAACTGCAACTGCGGTTTCCTTACAGCTCAATCTGTTGTATAAGGGCTTCAAAAGAAGTGCAGTCCAAAACTTGTCCGTCGTGCTTCAGCCGAAGCTCATTCTTCGAAGCTACTTCCAAGCGCATGCTGCAGTGCTCAGCATCCGCAGGCATGATGTTGAAGCCGTGTCGCCGCAAGGCGTTCAGCGTCCAGTGCAGTGTGGTTTTGTCTTCGCAAACCACGGAGATGTCGCGTCCTCCGCTGACCTTTGGACTGTAAGAACCGCTGTCGTAGTCGAAGCAGATGCCTCTGTTGTCGAACAGACTGTCCATGTGTCCTGCCAATACCATGTCCTCGGTCTCGCCGCATAGCAAGCCGTGTTCTGCCGAAAGCAGCCACAGACGGTCGGCGAGCGTAAGAGCTTGCTCGATGTCGTGCGTCGACAGCAGTATGGCTTTGCCTTGTTCTGCCGCGAGGCGGTGCAGCAAGTTCATTATCTCGATGCGGCTCACCACGTCAAGAAAGGCTGTAGGCTCGTCGAGCAATATCAGAGGACACTCCTGCACCAGTGCTTTGGCAATCAATGCCTTCTGTCGTTCGCCGTCCGAGAGTTCCGCCACGTAGCTCTGCCTCTTGTGGCTGATGCCCACGTTCTCCAGCGCCTCGTCGATTATGCGCTTGTCTTCTTTCCGCAAACGGCCGAAGAAGCCCGTGTGCGGCTGTCGTCCCAATCCTGCCAACTCGTAGACTGTCAGTCCGCCGGCAAAGGTCTTGTCGGTCAGCACCACGCCTATTGTGCGCGAACGTTCCCGCTCTGTATATTCCTTCAGTGGTTTGCCCATCACCGTCAATTCGCCTCCAAGGGCTGGTTGGGATGCCGACAGCGTGCGTAGCAGTGTGGATTTGCCTGCGCCGTTGGCTCCGAGCAGGCAAGTCAGCTCGCCTTGTCGCAGGCTGAAGTCGAGGCCGCTGTGCACGGTGTACACCTGTCGGTCTGTGCGGTATCCGATGCTGAGTGCGTTTGCTGTGATTGCTGCGTTGTGTTCCATCTCTCGTCTCCTCTCGTCAGTTGAAATACTGTATGCGGCGTTGGTTCACGATGACGTAGATTATCACCGGTGCTCCAAGGAACGGTGTCACGGCATTCAGTGGAATGATGCCCGACTCGCCTGGCAACATGCAAATCAGATTGCACAGCAGTGCAATGGCGCAACCCGTCAGCATCGTGACAGGCAGCAGTGAATTGTGGTTGGATGTGCCGAGCATCAGTCGTGCAATGTGCGGCACAGCCAGTCCGATGAACGACACAGGTCCGCAGAATGCCGTTGCAGCAGCCGTCAGTATGCCTGTGGCAATGAGCAGCATGTTGCGTGTGCGTTTGATGTTGATGCCCAGGTTCTCGGCATAGCGGTCGCCCAAAAGCAGTGCGTTGAGCGGTTTTATCAGCATCAGTGCCAATGCCAATCCCAGCAGAATCAGTGAAGAGAAGTAGGGCAGTTGCTCCGTCGACAAGCCGCTGAAGTTGCCAAGTCCCCAGATGGTGTAGGAGTGCACACCTTCGGCTGTGGCGAAGAAGTTCAGCAGCGAAATCGCCGACGAGGTGATGTAGCCTATCATGATGCCCGTGATGAGCAGCATGATGTTGCTCTTTATCAGTGTCGAGAAGAACAGAATCAGTGCCATTACGCCCATGGCTCCGACGAACGCTCCCAGCATCACGGCGAGGAAGCCCGACATTGTGATTCCTGCTGTGGCAATGGTGCCTCCGCCCGCCAGCATCACGAACGCCACTCCAAGGCTGGCGCCGGAGTTGATGCCAAGAATCGACGGTCCTGCCAGCGGATTGTTGAATGCCGTCTGCAGCATCAGTCCCGATGTTGCGAGGGCTGCACCGCACAGCATGGCGGTGATGGCTTGTGGCACGCGCGACTCCAGCACTATGAATCTCCAGCTCTCGCGTTCGGCGTCACCGCCCAGCAGTATGCGTACTACGGCATCTGCCGGAATGTTCACCGAGCCGAAGAACAGGTTCGCCGTCACCAGTAGCATGATGACGACGACCAATGCCGTGCCGTATACCATTCCTCTGTTGTTCATTTCAGTGGCGTGTAATATTTCAGCTCATAGTCGGGCAGCATGTCCGGATGGAATATCTTTATCATGTCCTTGAGCACCAGGTCCGGATGGAAGGGGAAGTCCTCGTAGAAAGGCACATAGGCCGTGTTGCAGCCGTAGATGTGCCGCTCTTTGAACGCACGGAATCCGGCATACGGCGCATAGTCGCGTTCCATCTGCTCGTACGTCATGTCTTGTGGTTGGTTGTATTTGACGAGCCACAGCTGTGCATCCTGTCCGCGCTCGAACACAGTCTCGAACGACAGCGGAATTGAGCTGCTCACGTTGCGGTCGATGAAGACGTATTGTGCTCCGGCATCGGCATACAACTGTCCCATTGTGCTTCTGCCTCCAGGTACGTACCATGCCGAGCCGCTCTTCAGGTCGGTTATCAGTGTGGGCTTCTCCGGATTTGCGTCTGTCACCATCTGCTTCAGCTCGGAGTATTTCTCCTCCACAACGGCAAACAGGCTGTCGGCTTGTGCCTCGCGTCCGAAGAGCATGCCGTAGAAGCGCATCCACTCGGCGCGTCCCAGTGGCGATGTCTCCATGTAGTCGGCACATTCAATGATTGGAATGTCGAGCTTGTCAACGCGCCCGTGTCCGCCGCTGTTCTCAAACGGCGACAGCATCAGTGCGTCGGGGTGCAGGTCGATGATCTTCTCTATGTCGGGGTTCATGCCGTCGCCGGCGTCGACGATGCTCCCGTTGCGGCAGCCCTCGATGACTTCGGGGACTTTTATGTATTGCAGTTCGCACACGCCGCCGATGCTGCCCACGGCTTCCAATTCCTTGATGAGGCTGCAGTGCACGGCAGTGTAGACCAGTGCATTTTCCAGCGGAGTGCGCACCAGCGTGCCGTCGGGAATATGTTGCGGCACTTCTGCATTCTTGTCCACCAATATGTACGTATGCAACGTGCTCGTCGTGTCCCAAGGATTACGCAGTCGGGCTTCTATGTAGCCCTCGCCGCGTATCAGCTTTAGGTTCTCGGCATAGTGCAGACTGATGTCCTCTTCTGTGGAAGAAGAAAAGGTTCTGCCCCCTCCGCCGCAGGCGGAAAGGAACAGAACCAATGATGCTGCTATTACTACAATATGAAAGTACTGTGTCGCTTTCTTCATGTAAGTCTTTTATATAATATGGTGCAGGCGTTTACTTCATGATTGTCATGTTCACAGCGCCTGTGCCTACTTCGTGTTCCTTCACGAACGTGCCGTCCGACGAGTATTCTGCGACGTAGCCCGGAGTGCTGTAGCTGGCATAGCCGTCCACCAGATTGTAGGATGTGATGTAGATGCTTCCGTTGTCGGGATCGACTGCGATGCCTGCGGGCGAGTCAACCGGCTGTGACACGAAGTTGCTCGAAGTCTGTGTCATTGTGGTCGTGTTGTACTTGGCGTATGTGACTGTTGTTGCGCCCCACGGTGCGTTGATGATGTACAGCGAGTTTCCGCTAATGGTCATAATTGTGCCTTCAATGCCGGTGTCGGTAGCGTTGTCGCTGCTGTCGATTTTCCAAATTGTAGCTGGCACGTCGTAGTAGTTGCCCATGCAGAGTGCCAGCAGGTTGCCTGCATTGTCGGCACCGATGCATGTCGGGTTCAGACCAATCTCAATCTTCTTCTCCTCGGTCATCGACGATGTGTTGACCTTCGACACGCTCTTGCCGTTGGCATAGTTGGCGCTCCAGTTCATACCGTCAGAGTTCACTACGTAGAGATAACCGTTGGCGATTGCCATCTGCTCTGGGTTAGGACCTACGGCAACGGTCTTGTCGATTGTGTTGGTCGATGGGTTGATGCGCGAAACATGTCCGGAGTACATCGACACGTACACATACTTTCCGTCGCTGACGATGTCGCGTGGCGAGCTTCCCTGTTCGTCGGTGGGCTGGATCTGCTTTACGCTCTCAAGAGTGTACTTGTTTACGACCTCAATCGTGTTCGACTCCGACACTGCAATGTACAGGTTGTCGCCAAGGACCACGCCGTCCTGCACGGTCATGCCGAGGCTGCGGCCGTTGATGGTCTTGAATGCGTCGTTCAGCACCTTGTTGTTCTTCAGGTCGATGAACGAGAGCGAGCCTTCCACAGACTTGCCCTGGTTGCCGCTGTTGAATACGAATACGCCCTGTTCTGCTACAGTGTTCTCCGGCAGCTTCACTTCATCGTCGTCGTCACTACATGCCACGAACGCGCCCGAAATCATGACTGTCATGGCCAAAAGCCTGATGGCTTCTTTCAGATTGAATGTTTTCATCTCTTTTGATAATTATGTTATAGAGTTAAACTTACAGTCAGTTTGCATGTGCGTCCCGGCATGGGGTAGAACTTGACCACCGAATACTGCTTGTCCAGCAGGTTCACGATGTCGCCGCGCAGCGATATTTCGTGTCCTTTCTTGAGCTGGAACGTGTGGTATGCCGCCACGCCGCACTCTATGTATCCCTCCATCTCGTTTGCTTTGGAGTTCTGCTCCGACGAGTAGCGTTTGCTGACGCTGGTGGAGTGGAACGACACGTTCACCCACGGGTTCTCCCATGCCACGGAGAACGAGCCCCAGTGACGCGGCGTGTAGGGAATCTGGTCTTTGTAGTATTGTGAGTTGGGGTCGGTCTTGTCCACTGCATACTGGTATGTGTATGCCAATGAACCGATGATGCTGTGTCCTCCGCCCAAGTCAAGCGTGGCGTTGGCTGTCACGTCGGCACCGATAATGTCCACGTGCCCCAGGTTCACCATTGTCCAGAAGAACATGTTGTAGGGCATTGCCACAATCTTGTTTTTCACGTAGTTGTAGTATCCGTCGGCAGAGAGCTGCAAGCTCAGTTTGCCGTTGTTGCTTGTGTGGCCGTAGGTGACGCCGACGTTTAGCTGTCGTGCCACCTCAGGCTTCAGGTCGCGGCTGCCCCAACGGTCGAAGTAGTTCTCGGTGAATGTCGCCACGCGGAAGATGTCCTTGTACGATGCTCTCAGGTACAGATCGGCATCTTCCAACGGCTTCCACGATGCCGAGAACGACGGCGACAGACGGCGTGCGTCCGATGCCGCCGTGCCTTCTTTGACGTCGTTCAGATAGATGGAGCCCAGCAGCATGCCCGTCAGTGTGAGCCGCTGCGTGCGATAGCGTGCCGTCAGCGACTGCAACACGGTGTGGCGGAAAGGCTTGGAGGCGTTGCTGGTGCTGATGGCATTCATGTTCAGCGTGCCGTAGGCGTAGTCGGCAGCATAGGAGAATGCCCATTCCTGCCGCGGCACATACAGCACTGCCGCCGAACCATAGTACTCGCGCTGCAGGTAATAGTTGTCGCGAACGCCATTAGGGTATTCCTGCGACTCGTCGTGGTAGTGCGTGTCTGCCCAGTTGAACTTGCCGTTGATCATCAGCGACAGTCCGTTGTTCCAGTACGTGCGGAAGTGTGCCTGCGCAAAGAAGTTGCGGTCCTTCAGCCGCTCGGCGTTCTTGAGGTTGTAGTAGACGACCTGTCCTGGCAACTCGCGGTCGGAATCATAGTAATACACCTTGGTGCTCAGCGTGGAGCGCTGGCTGGGATGCGCATACAGGTTCCACTCGCCGCGCCATGTCTCTATCTGGTTGTTGTCGCGCCGCTCTTTGGTCTTCAGCTTGCCGTTGACGAGCGTGAAGGGATAGTTGTTGTCGGCTCGCATGAAGTCGCCCGACAGCGACGTGCTCAGCTTTTTCGTGATGCGCTGGTCGTAGCGAACGAACGGATTCACCATGCCGTACGAGCCGACCTTCATCTCCGCCTTCAGTGCGAAGGGCTTGTCCTCCAGCTGCGGCTCTGCCGACTGCAGGCGCACCGATGCTGCCGATGCCACCGTGCGTGCCGGCTGGAATATGTCGTCGTTGTCGCCGATGGTCAGCGACATCTCCTGCAGGTTGTCCAACGAGAAGCGCGACAAGTCCACCTGTCCGCTCTGCGTGTCGCTAATCGTGATGCCGTCGTAGATCACCGCCGTGTGCTGCGACCCGAGGCTGCGCACCGACACCGTCTTCATGCCTCCCGCGCCGCCATAGTCCTTTATGTTAGCTCCCGAGAAGCGGCGCAGTGCGTCGGCGATGTCCGTGATGCCCTGTTGCTTCAAGGCATCTCTTGAGATCTGCTGCACCGGTGCCGACGACGTGACGTTGGACGACATGCGTCGTGCCTTCACCGTGACTTCACCTATCTGGTGAACCTTTCCGGTGATGGTGTCCCTGACGTTCTCCTGTGCATCTGCCGCAACGGGAATCAGGCACGCCCCAAGCATCAAGCAAAACCATGCAGCAAGGGCATGGAGTCGGCTGTTCATAGACTCGTAAGCAATAAAAATTGTTGTTCGTTCTTCTACATCTTCGTGTACGCGCATCGTTGCATGTCTCAGCACACACGCACGTACCCTTAGTGTGGTCTTCAGACTCATTCCTCGAGAGGCTGAAGTGGAGCTTTTCAGCTTGTCTTGCAGGTCTTCTGACTTGTCTCGGTTTGCTTGTGCCTTCCCGCCCCGCATCGTGTGCGTAAGGGCAGTGGCGCTGGTATTCAAGCAGGCTTTGTCGCGGCATCTTCCCCATCACACATTGTGCGTCGCGCACGTCTCTTCGTGTCGTGTGACGCGTGTTGATTTCGAGGGAAGCTCGCCGGCGTGAGACTCACAGCAGCGGGACTGTTCAGGATTTCCACCTGATTCCTTCTTCGTCCGCTCCATCGCCGGTTTTTTTTTGTTCTTCGGATGTTGCGGAACAAGACGGCGCAAAGGTACACTATTTTGGCATGCAAACAAAAATAGTACAGACTATTAATTCGCCTATGTCGCGTCTTTTGGGGCTTTTGCGCTTCCTTGAAGTTCTTTGCGGCGTTTTG
>CAYXLA010000008.1:21409-22941 GCA_964465765.1 uncultured Bacteroidaceae bacterium
TATGTCGCGTCTTTTGGGGCTTTTGCGCTTCCTTGAAGTTCTTTGCGGCGTTTTGAGATTTCTTGAGGTTCTCTGCCGTGTGTTTTGAGATTTCTTGAAGTCTTTTGCGGTTCCTTGCGCATTTTTGCGTGTGCTGGCGTTTTTGCGCTTCTTTGCGTAAATTCCGTATCTTTGCGTCTGAACCTCAACGAGAGGCCCACATTCAATCAAGACACTCTTATGATAAAGGCATTGTTTTTCGACATCGACGGTACGCTGGTCAGCTTCAACACGCACACGATTCCGCAGTCGGCTGTCGACGCACTGTCGGCTGCCAAGGCACGCGGCGTGCAGATCTTCATCTCCACCGGCAGGGCGCAGCTGCTGATAAACAATCTCGGTCCGTTGCAGGAGCGCGGACTCATCGACGGCTACATCACCATGAACGGTGCCTGCTGCTTTGCTGCCGACGGGACGCTCATCAGCAAGATGCCCATCAGCCGCAGCAGCGCCGAAGCCATACTGCACTACACGTGGGACCGCAACATCACGTGCGTGGTCGTCTATGGTCAAGATGCCTGCGTGTGCCGTTGCGGACAGGAGCTGCGCGATTTGTTCTATCGTGCTCTGCAGTGCCCTGTGACGTTCGACGACGTGACTGTCGATGAGGCCTTGAGCCGTGGCGACATCTATCAGTTGTCGCCCTTCATCGACGCGACGCAAGAGGCTGAACTGCGGCCGTCGGTGACCGATTGCGAGATTGGACGATGGCATCCTGCCTTTGTCGACGTGACAGCTCTCGGGTGCACCAAGCAGAAAGGCATCAGCGACATCATCAACCACTTCGGCATCGCGCTGGAAGAGACGATGAGCTTCGGCGACGGCGGAAACGACATCCCCATGTTGCGCTATGCCCACACGGGCGTGGCGATGGGCAACGCCCTGCCCGAGGTCAAGGCGGCAGCCGACTACGTGACGGCAAGTGTCGACGACGACGGCGTGGCTCTGGCACTGCGCCATTTCGGAATCATCTGAAACTGATACTAACTGATACGAGCTAAGAAGGCAAAAAATTAGCGGAGAATACTAATTCTCGGGATAGTCTGAAACTGATACTAACTGATACGGGAAAAAGAAACGAGGCTGCCGTGACATTCACAGCAGCCTCATTTCTTTGCGGTGCGTACGAGACTCGAACTCGTGACCTCCTGCGTGACAGGCAGGCATTCTAACCAACTGAACTAACGCACCAAAATTCCCAACAACCAAAGCCTTGTGCTTGCGGACAAACACGCGTCCCTTTGTTTGCGGATGCAAAGGTATCCATTATTTTGACACGCGCAACACGACAGGCAAAGTTTTTTCCAATATTTTCTTCGGCGGCAGTAGAAAACGATGCGGAAATGTCCATGTCTTTTATGTATGTACCTCTCCGAGGCACGTTAGGAGGATGTTCCTTAGCCCCAGACTGCGGTCGCTGCGTTCCCTTAGTCTGGGCTTATCCATATAATGTACCTCTTCGAGGCACCACAGCAGGACATGAACGTGAAGCG
>CAYXLA010000009.1:0-8616 GCA_964465765.1 uncultured Bacteroidaceae bacterium
TGTGTGTCGCGTTGGAATCACCACAAAAGTGGAATCCTGTATAGATTGAGAGGACGTGGTGCCTCGAAGAGGTACACTAACGGTAACCCCAGACTAAGGGAACGCAGTGACCGCAGTCTGGGGTATTGAACGCACCCAGTATGTGCCTCGAAGAGGTACACGCGCTAAGGGACATGAGAATCTTTAGGACCTTTCCCATTGATTATCTACAGAGCCGTTGTTCCGAGCTTATATTTGCGTTGGCAAAGTCTTATATAAGAAAGTGCCATCGCAAACGTTTGAAAGTGCCATCGAGAATATAAGACTTTGCCCTTTCATATATAAGGCTCAGCCATGTTACGTTATTGCGTGTAAGGTGATAGATATTGTGAGTACACGTTACATGATATGCACAGCATAGAGGGCGTTTTAGTATAAAAAACTGAAAAAACGCAACAACCCCTTTGTCTATGCTCAAAGATTTGCTAGTTTTTCACTACCTTTGTGGCTGGAAGGAGATAACGAATCATTATGGCAAAAGACAGTAGAGTACTATTTATTACGCAGGACATTGCCCCGTACGTATCAGAAACGCCCATATCGAAGACATGCCGCCAGCTGCCGCAAGCCATTCAGGAGCTCGGTAGAGAGACAAGAATATTCATGCCGAAATGGGGCAACGTGAACGAACGACGCAACCAGCTCCACGAGGTTATTCGTCTGTCGGGCATGAACCTGATAATCGACGACACCGACCATCTGCTGATTATCAAGGTTGCCTCTATCCCTTCTGCAAGAATGCAGGTCTACTTCATCGACAACGACGACTACTTCCAGAACCGTCAGCAGGTATGCGACAAGAACGGTGTGGAGTATGACGACAACGACGAACGCAGCATCTTCTTCGACCGTGGAGTATTGGAGACAGTGAAGAAGCTACGCTGGTGTCCCGACATCATCCACTGCCACGGATGGTTCACGGCAATAGTACCTATCTACATCAAGAAAGCCTACAACGAAGAGCCTTCGTTTGCAAACTCGAAGGTGGTATATTCGCTCTACAACGATGACTTTACCAAGACGTTCAATCCCGACTTCGGAACCAAGCTAAGAGTTAAAGGCATCAAGGAGTCTGACGTCACATCACTGCAAGATCCCGTTGACTACATCAAACTTAGCAAGTTTGCCATCGACAACTCTGATGCCATTGTGCAGCAGATGGAAGATGTCAACCCTGAGCTTGTGGAATATGCACGCCAGTCGGGCAAGCCCTTCCTGGAATACCGTCCAGCAGAAGAGATGGCGGCAGCATTGAATGAGTTCTACAACAACATCTGAGCCGCCGGACAAGACTACACATAACAAGAGAGACAGACACACATACAAACGTCCTACACAAGAGACATCCTTTCAGTCATGAAACTTAAGATCACAGGATTAGCATTCCTGACCATATTGTTTGCACTAATAGGGTGCGACGACACCACAGGCACCATCGGCATAAACCTCTTGCCAGAGTCGGATGCCATTTACACATATACCGCTTCGTTCGAAGCACAGTCTGAATCTATCGAGGCAGACTCTGTGTATGCACGTTCGGAGACAGGCTATCTGGGACGTTACACCGACCCGGAGTTCGGATACTACGAAGCCAGCTTCCTCACCGAGCTCAACTGTACAGAGAACTATAAGTTCCCGGCAGTCTACAAATATGATGAAGCCACAGGCACTGGCACTGGCACCATGGCCGGAGACTCATGTACCAACATCCGTCTGGTGGTCTACTACACGACATGGTTTGGCGACTCACTGACAGCAAGTCGACTGAGTGCCTACCGTCTGAACGACCGCTGGCTGCAAGAGCGTAAGAGCAACGGACGCTTCTATCGCTATACCAACATCGATACCGACAAGTACTATGATCCGCAGGAAGACTACCTCGGCAGCAAGTCGTATACAGCACACGACTTCTCCGTAACCGACGAAGAGCGCGAGAGCACAGATGCCAACGGATATGCCACCTACTACCCTAACGTGTCCATTCAGCTCGACAAACAGATGGGACAGGACATCCTCAAGATGAACCGTGAGCATCCAGAATACTTCAAGAATGCCGATACCTTCGTCGAGAACGTGTTCCCAGGCGTCTACATCAAGAACGACTATGGCGACGGCACAATACTCTACGTTGACTACGTGGCACTGCAGATGCAGTTCCGTTATCATTATACCGACTCCCTTGGAGTGGCTCTGAAGAAGCAAGTGACCGACTCAACCGGTGCGGCAGGCGAAGACTCGCTGTACTACAGTTCGCGCATCGTGTTCGCATCGAGCAGCGAAATCATTCAGGCAAACCACTTCCAGAACTCAGCACAGCTGCAGACCAAGATTGCCGAAGACGACCACACATACATCAAGTCGCCGGCAGGCATCTTCACAGCAGTCACTCTGCCGTACGATGAGATCGACGAACAGCTTGGCAACGACACACTGAATGCCATCAAGCTGTCGTTCACCAACTACGAGCATGAGAGCGAATACGAGTACAGCATGGACGACCCGTCAACACTGTTGCTCATCCGAAAGAAAGACCTCAAGGACTTCTTCGAACAGAATGAGTTGCCCGACGATGCCACGACATACACTGCAACGCACAATGCATCAGAGACCAACAAATACGTCTTCAACAACATAGCACGACTGGTGACCACCAGTCTTCAGGAGAAGCATCAGGCAAAGGCTGTCGCAGGCTCTTCATGGAACGACAGCATGGAAAAGCAATGGACCGAGGACAACAAGCTCCTGCTTGTGCCTGTGGTGCTGTCTACCTACACCAACTCAAGCAGCAGTTCGACAACAATCACTGGTGTGCAGCACGACCTTGAGCCATCATATACCAAGCTCGTGGGCGGCACTGCCACCGAAGGCGGCAAGCTGAAGAACCCGATAAAGATAGACATCACGTACACGCGCTTCACCAAGAACGAGTGAAGCACATACGGTACGTGGCAGCAACAAAATGCTGCATGTGGTCATAAGCAGTACGTATCGCTACATATATATATATGAATAAGTCCTGCACTAAATGAATAAGTCCTGCACTCCACATCGAGAATGCAGGACTTACTCATATATATATAGACTTGTGTCCTCTTACTTCTTCGCAGTCTTCGAGGCAGGCTTCTTCTCTGCACTCTTCTTGGCTGCCGGCTTCTTTGCCACAGTCTTCTTGTCCGATGAAGCAGCAACCACCGGTTGTGCATTATCCTTCAGCAGTTCCAGCTTCTCCTTCGACTTCTTCAGCTCCTTGTTCAACTCATTGATCTCAGAGTCCTGATTGCGGATGGTTGTTAGCAGTGCATTCAGCTCCTCATTGTCGATGTCCGACGGATAGAGCGAATCCACACGCTTGCTGAAGTCGCCAAGAACGTTCATATAGTTGGTAAAGGCATCGTAGGCAGAGTCGAATATGCCGCGGTCAACGCCCATACCATTGTTCTTTGTCGTCATCATGCGGAAGTTGTTGCTGGTCTGGAGCACGTCGAAGTCCTGCTTAATCCTGCGGTCACCACACAGCAGCACACGTTCAGACAGGTCATATAGCTTATGGAATGCTTCACGCTGCATCACGTTGCCCAGCCAGCAGCTCGTGTCGCGCTCTTCGTCGTTCCACGATATAGCATTAGGCACATCTACTGCCGACACCGACTTCAGCTTCGTAATGACCTCTGTAGGCATGGAGAACACCACGTCCTTGTCCTTGGCACACTCTGGCAATGCCTTCAGGAACATAAGTATGTTCGACGACAACGGTTGTGCCATGCCAAAAGACGTAAGGTCCATAAACAGGTTGATGACCTGCTCCTCTTCCGGCAGTTCGCAGATGCGGTCGATGAACTTGTCGGCATACATCGGGTATTCGTTCCAGTCGGTATTCGAGAAGCGCAAGGATATGTCGTCGGACATCTTGTAGTCGCGCAGCAGCAGCTTGAGCTTGGGGTTCTCACTGCTCTGGTATACATAGTGCGGACTCTTCCATCCCAATATGTGCTTGGCACCTTCGGTAAGCATGCCCTTGAAGCCAAGGCTCGACACGATGTTGCCAATCTCATTGCTATAGAGCAGACCGGAGTTGACAAACACTTTAGGTGTAACTCCGAACAGAGTCTTCATTGTCTCCATCTGTCGTGCTATCTGATCCTTGAACACATTCTCGTTGATCAGCGACGACAAGTCGTGCGAGTAAGGTTCTGCAAGCAGCTCACAGCAACCGGTATCGACCAGCTTCTTCAGCAGTTCCATCACCTCCGGTGCATGCATCTCAAGCTGTTCGGCAGCCAGTCCAGAGAGCGACAGTGCCACCTTGAAGTTGCCTGCATTCTCGTTTGCCATCTCGATGAGAGTCGTCAGAGCAGGTATGTACGAACGTTCTGCCACTTCGGCAATCTTGGTCGAGTTGGTATAGTCGTCCGTATAATAGTGGTTGATGCCGATGTCGAAGAAGCGGTATCGCTTCAGGTAGACAGGCTGGTGTATCTCAAAGTAAAAACATATATTCCTCATATCGTTCGGTTTATTGCTTGTTATAGTTCTTCAAAACATCGTCGTAGATGCGGCGCACCTTCATGCCTGCATCTTCCCACTTGATGCCGTCTACCTCCTTCTTGCCCTCATCGCGCAGATATTCGTATAGAGCCGGATAGGTGCAGATGGCATACATGGCGTCTGCCATGGCATGGATGTCCCAATAGTCCACCTTTATACACTTGTCGAGTATCTCGGCACAGCCCGACTGTTTCGATATGATCGACGGCACGCCACACTGCATAGCCTCGAGTGGTGAGATGCCGAAAGGCTCCGACACTGATGGCATGACGTAGACATCGCTCGCCTTCAGGCACTCATACACCTGCTTGCCTCGCATGAAGCCAGGGAAGTGGAAGCGGTCGGCAATGCCACGCTGAGCCACGAGCGTAATCATCTTGTCCATCATGTCGCCATTGCCAGCCATGCAGAAGCGTATGTTCTTCGTACGTTGCAGCACCATGTTGGCTGCCTCGACAAAGTACTCAGGTCCTTTCTGCATCGTAAGTCTGCCAAGGAACGTCACGACCTTCTCATTAGGCTTACGTTCAGGAACTATGTCGAGAATGTCTTTCGACAGCGGTGTCACGGCATTGTGAACCGTCGACACCTTCCTCGGGTCCTGGAAATACTTGCTTATGACAATCTGCCTTGTCAGTTCGCTCACGCACATTATGTGGTCGGCATTGTCCATACCGTCCTTCTCGATGCTGTAGACTCCTGGATTAGGATGTCCACGACTGCGGTCGAACTCAGTGGCATGCACGTGTATCACCAATGGTTTGCCGCTCACCTGCTTGGCATGTATGCCGGCAGGATAGGTCAGCCAGTCGTGCGAATGGATGATGTCAAACTGCTGCTGGCGTGCCACGACGCCTGCCACTATAGAGTAGTTGTTTATCTCTTCGTAGATATTCTCCGGATAGCGTCCCGAGAACTCTATGCACCCCAGGTCGTTGGTCTTGATATATCTGAAGTCCGAGTAGATGTTGCTACGCAGGTCGTAGTATAGCTGTGGGTCCATATAGCTTCCCACCCTCGACTGCACATAGTTCCAGTCTACGTCCTTCCACACCACCGGTGTGCTGTTCATGCCTATTATCTTCAGGAAGCTCTGGTCCTCGTCGCCCCAAGGCTTCGGTATGCAGAACGTTATCTCCATATCGGGCTGCATCGACATGCCTTTCGTCAGACCGTAGCTTGCCGTTCCAAGGCCTCCCAGGATATGAGGGGGAAATTCCCAACCAAACATCAGTACTTTCATATTCCGTCCTCCCCTGTTATTGCATGTTATAACTGTTCAGCAACTTGAGTATGCGCAGTATCTCCGCAACATTCATGGCAAACGACACAGCTCCACGTCCTGCGAACGGCGGATTACCGTCGTAGAGCTCGGACAGTGTGCCGATGCAGTGTGTCTGCATATCGTCTTCCATGCCTATGAGTTGCCGTTCGACGAACGACACACCACTCATGCCGTATATCTTCAGGTATGCTTCGAGGTAGAAGCCCATCAGCCACGGCCACGCTGTGCCTTGATGATAGGCAAGGTCGCGTTGCATCTGCGGACCTACGTAGTTGGGATTGTATCCCTCACTCTTAGGACTCAGCGAACGCAAGCCCTTAGGCGTCAGCAGCTCGCGGGTCACGATGTCGAGCACTTGCTTCTTCTGCTTTGCATCCAGCGGTGAGTAGTCGAATGCGGCAGCAAATATCATGTTTGGTCTGACGCTCCAGTCGGTCATGTTGCCATCGACATAGTCGAACAGATAACCGTACTCATTGCGGAATGTCTCCACAAACGCTTTGCCCGTCAGCTGTGCCTGTGCGTCGAGTTCATCGGCCAATATGCTGTTGCCACCCTCACGCTCCACGTCTGCCACAAACCTCAGTGCGTTATACCACAGTGCATTCACCTCTACGATGTATCCTGTTCTTGGCACCACGGGACGGCCGTTGGCTGTGGAGTTCATCCATGTTACGGCCTTGTCCTTGCCGTAGGCATAGAGCAGTCCGTTGTCGTGGAGGAACAGGTTCTCGTGCTTGCGACGTACGATGTAGTCCATCACGTCGGTCATCAGCTTGCCATACTTCTCGCGGCAGACTTGCTTCGACGTTGTCTTGGCATACTGCTGCAATGCCCATATTGCCCACAGCAGCACGTCGGGATGGTCAATCTCATATATCTTGTAGGTCACTGGCTTGCGGTTGACAAACTGTTCCAGTGCCTTTGCTGCCGTCTTCATGACGTCCTCAAACTGGTCGCGTTCGCCAACGCTGAGCGTCAGTCCGGGCAATGACACGAAGAGGTCTCTTGCGCGACATTTGAACCACGGATAGCCTGCCAATATATAATGGTCGTTGCCCTGCACGTTGTGGAACTGGTGTGCCGAGTTCTTCAGGCAGTGATAGAAGTTGTCGCGAGGCACGCGTGCTTCCACTTCTGCCTGGAATGTATGCTTCAGTCGGCGTGTTGCCACAGACGATATGCCGGCAGAGAACACTATGCTCTCACCTTTCTTTATAGGCATCTCGAAGTAGCCAGGCACATACAGGTCTTCGTTCGACTCATAGCCGCGCTCGCGTTCCTTGGTGTACTCCATTCCCTTGTACCAGTCGGGATGGAAGTGGAAGTCCACTGCCTTGTTGAACTGCATGTACAGCTCCGGATATCCAGGATACATGCATGTCTTGATGCCGTTCTCCACCATCTGATACTCGCGGCTGGCAGCTGCGTTCTCATGGGTATACTCGCGCACGCTCCTGAATGCCAGGAACGGACGGAAGCGCAATGTCGTTGGCGAATGTGCATCTACCAGCGTGTAGCGCAGCAGTATTCGGTTCTCGTGATAGACGAACACCGACTCCTTGCGCAGGATGACACCTCCTACCCTGTATGTTGTGGCAGGGATAGTGTTGCAGTCATATTCGCGGATATACTTATGTCCGTTGGGGCTGTAGTTGTCACCATTATACTTGTGCAAGCCGAGGTTGAACTCTGCGCCATGCTGTATCACCGTCTCGTCGAGCGACGACAGCAACACATGGTTCTCGTCGTCAAGGTTCGGGACTGGGATGACCAGAAGTCCATGATACTTGCGAGTATTGCATCCAACGATGGTAGAGCATTGGTAGGCACCCGACTTGTTGGTCCGAAGGACCTCGCGTGTCAGCGACTCCTCCAGATTTATCATCAGTGCTTTATCAAAATGCAAATAGCTCATAGTCTTAAGCAAATTATAGTATTAACTTTCCCAAAGATATAGACATTCGGCTATGCTGCAAAGAAAAAACGGCTTTTTCGATGCAAAAGAACGAAAAAAGCCGTCTATGGTCTGTGTAGCTATGTCAGTTCATGAACGATGCCACGAGCATGGAGATGTTGGCAGTGAACATCTTAATGGCGATGGCAAGCAGTATGATGCCGAAGAATTTACGCAGAATGTAGATGCCGCTCTTGCCCAACATACACTCCACCTTGTCGGCCATCTTCACTGCCACATACACCCAAATCATGTTCAGTGCAAGGGCAATGAGTATGTTGATAGCGGCATTGTCGGCACGCAGAGACAGCAGTGTTGTGAACGATGCCGAGCCTGCAAGCAACGGGAACACGAGTGGTACCAGTGTGGCATCCTTAGTAGGACCGGCGTTCTTGAATATCACAACGTCGAGAATCATCTCCAAAGCCATGAAGAACAGTATCACCGAACCTGCCACGGCAAACGACTCAATGTCCACGCTGAACAGTTTCAATATCCAGTCGCCCACGAAGAAGAAGCCCAGCATGAAGGCAAAAGCCAACCATGTGGCACGACTTGCACTGATGTTCAGACCTTGCGTCTTGAGGTTTATGATGATAGGGATTGAACCAATCATATCAATGACGATGAACAACGAGATGAACGAACGCACCATCTGGAGAATGTCGAACTCTCCCAAGTACGAAGCAATGGACTGAAACATTACAATGTCAAGTTTTTACGGTTAGTGGTTGTACTATTATAACGGGGCGCAAAATTAGATAATATCAACAAAATATGCAACACCGAG
>CAYXLA010000009.1:8716-22455 GCA_964465765.1 uncultured Bacteroidaceae bacterium
TTGCATCTGTGCAACGAAGAAAAAGGAGGGCGCAGCACTGAGCCAAACGGCGCAGATTGCCTATTTTTGCAGTCCGTTCAACACGAAGGAAGGAAAGTACATGGACAATTCACCCTACGAGAGGTTACTGCAGCTGCCACTGTTCCAAGGGCTGACGCCAAAGGAGATGGGCAGAATACTCGGCAAGGTCGAGTTCGCATTCGCCACGTTCAGTGCCGGAGAGACCATCGTATGTAGCGGTACGTCCGACCGACAACTGACGTTCGTGCTCAACGGTGAAGTGTGTCGGCAGACGCTGTCGCGCACCAACGACAGCCCCGACGACGGCTCCACTACCCGCCCCTATGAGTTCCGTGAATACATCAGCGGACCATTCGTCATCGAACCTTATTCACTGTTCGGACTCGACAACCGCTTCCTGTCGACCTATACGGCGGTGTCCGACGCCGGCGTGATGAGCGTCAGCAAGGACGCACTGCTCAGTCATCTGTGCTGTTATCCCATCTTCGCCACCAACTACCTTAACATGCTGAGCCTCCGTGCGCAGCTCTATAACAACACGTTATGGAACACCCGCAGCAGCAAAGGCGAACCCGTGGACGTCGTATGCGACTTCTTCCTGCGCCGCTTCGCCTCTCTCGACGGGCGCAAAGAGATACACATCACCGTGCGACAGCTTGCTGCAGCAACAAGACTATCCATGCCTGCCACCACCAGTGCACTCGGCAGTCTGTCCAAGCAGGGCATCATCAATCGTAAAGCCGGCATCATCACCATCGAAGATGCTCATCGGCTCACCCGATGAGCCTTCAAGCTCGTCCGCACCAGTCTTATAAGCCGTAGGGATTTCGCTCGCGGGCATCTCAAATATCACAGTTTCGTAACATCAGCGCCTCACATCCACTCATATATATATACTACCTTCGTCGCCAGAGAAGTATAGAAGAACACTCAACACAACTCTATGGATATAGCGGTAATAGTGTCCTTGCTGCTGATGCTGTACGTCACACTTACGGAAGACTCGAAAGACAACGCAGGCAAGACGGACGGCGCAGACAAGACGAAGGATAAGACAAAGGTCAAGAAGGCATAATCGACCTTCCGTCCGCAAAGGCTATAAGCATGTTTTCCAGCTTGCGCCGCAATGCCGTATGCAGAGAAATGCGTAACTTCGGCAACTGTAAAAAGCATAAGACACAAACAAAGCGGCAATCCCATGAAAAACATATTCGGCTTATTGTTGCTTCTGTCTGTACTGATGACGCAATGCGCCAGTGCACAGAAGGAGCCACAGGACACCTTCACGCTGACAGCTACCGACAGCGGACACTACCTTATGGACGTCAACATCGGCGGCGAAGTGCAGGCAAAGGCATTGCTGGAGTCGGGCATACACGTCATGATTATCGACATGGACTTTGCCGCACAGAACAGCGAGGCAGTGAACGTGAGCTTCCATCCCGACAACAAGAACGACCGCATTAACCTTGGCGGCGACCTCTACCGTATCAGTCATAAAGGACGAGGACGCGTCATGATTGGCAACAACACTGCTTACGAAGGCGAGGTCTATCTCCTGCCAGGTCTGGCAGCCAACCATTATACCGGCATGACCATGGCAATACCCATACACAAACTGGTCAACACCACCGACGGCAGTCGTGTGGTACGCCTCGACATGCCTGCCGGACAGCTGGACATGTTAGGACATTCTGAAGCCGACAGCATCACCAACGGATGGAGCACATCCGACATCAACTACGACTCCTATATGGACATGCCTGCCGTGCGTACACGCTTCACCGTGGGCAATCGTGCTGCCATCGACGGCAACTTCAACATTGACCTCGGCAATCCAATGGTTCTCTTCCTCTTCGCACAGAGCAAGAACGTGCAACACGACATCTACAACAACGACAACATCAACGTCATGGATGCCGCCGACAATAACGGAAACGTCATAGCACAGGCATTCATCGCCGACGAGTGCAACCTCTGCGGACGCACATTCCACGATGCCACCATCGCCATAACGCGCAACGTGCCACGCTTCACCACCGATGGATGCATCGGACTGCGCTTCTTCAACACCTGCCCTGCAGTGTTCGACTTCGACCATTCCGTGATGTACACCCGTCCGCAATAGTCTTGTCCGCCGCAGACAACCCTCTGCAGCGGCACGCACATATACAAGACTTGGTCCGAGAAGCTAAATGAGTTGGTCCGAGAAGCTACATGTGTTGGCCCGAGAGGCTATATAAGTTGGCCCGAGAAGCTATATGAGTTGCTCATACCAAGGCTTGGTATGAATATTGCAAGGCTTGGTACGAATATTGCAAAGCTTGGTATGAATATTGCAAGGCTTGGTATGAGAGAGTCAGATATCTTCTCGAGGGAAGTTAAGTGCTTGTAAAGGCGCAAGAAGATATGCAAATGTAGCACAACAAAGGGCCTTTCGCAAGAGTGCAAGCATCTTTTCTTTTCACAAGCACTATACTCGTCAAGGACGGTCTGTGAGTGAGTGCTGTCATATCCAAAAGTACTGCTGTCGGCGACAATACATAAAACTTTTGTCACTGAAAAGACGCAATGTCTGAAACAATGACTACTTTTGGCATCAATAACAAACATTTCAATTCAACACCTATAACGATGAACAAAGTCATAAGCATGCTGACACTGGCAGTCTTGCTGCCACAGTACATCAGCGCACAGCAACAAAACGCGGCAATAGAGCCCGATCCCGAGAGCTGCACAAGCATAATGGTGGGCAAAGACGCAAGCACTGACGGTTCGGTCATAACCAGCCACACGTGCGACAGCTGGTATCGCAACTGGGTAGTAATGACGCCAGCGGCAGACTACAAGAACGACACCATCATGAACATCTACGACGGACGTATGCACACAGAGACATCGGCCGACCAGACGGGAATGACTGTGAAGGGCACGATACCGCAGGCACATCACACCTATTCATATCTCGACACCTCCTACCCTTGCGCCAACGAGAAGCAGTTGGCTATGGGCGAGACGACAATCAGCGGACGTCGCGACCTGCGCAATCCCGAAGGAATGTTCAAGATTGAGGAGCTGGAGCGCGTAGCTCTGCAACGCTGCACCACAGCACGTGAGGCTATAAAGCTGATGGGCGAGCTGATAAAGCAGTATGGATATGGCGACACCGGCGAGTGCCTGACCATTGCCGACCCGAAGGAAGTATGGCACTTCGAGGTGTTCGGTGAAGGCAAAGGTAAGATTGGTGGAGTATGGGCAGCCGTTCGCATACCCGACGACCACATCGGCGTATCGGCTAACATACCGCGCATAAGCACACTCGACCTTAAAGATACCGACAACTACATGGCTTCGGACAACGTCTACGACGTAGCAAAGAAGTTGGGCTACTGGGACGGTAAGTCGGAGTTCAAGTTCTGGAAGGCTTACGGAGGTCCGCGCAGTGGAGGCAACTACAAGGCATTCAGCATACGCGAATACTTCATCTTCAACACCTTCGCACCATCGCTCCATCTGCAGTATGATGCCGAGGAACTGCCTTTCACCATCAAGCCAGAGAAGAAAATCAGTGTGCAGGATGTGCTGGCAATGTTCCGTCAGACGTATGAAGGCACAGAATGGGACGTGA
The DNA here is from genome assembly GCA_964465765.1 of uncultured Bacteroidaceae bacterium. Lineage (GTDB taxonomy): Bacteria > Bacteroidota > Bacteroidia > Bacteroidales > Bacteroidaceae > Bacteroides. Next base: position 12,366 of record CAYXLA010000009.1, read on the forward strand.
CCAAGAACCTCAACATCGAAGTCAAGGACCGCACCACAGGCGAGACAAAGACACAGAAGAGTCCGAAGGCAAACCCATGGATGCGCTCAGACGAGATAGCAATGCTCAAAGGCATCAACGACGACGCAGTGACCTCGATACGCAACATCGCAGTTCCGCAGTGCGCCTACGCCACAGTCATTCAGCTGCGTTCATGGTTGCCCGATGCCATTGGCGGACTGGTATGGTTCAGCATGGACAATCCAGGACAGAGCCCACGCATACCTATCTATGTAGGTGCCACCGATGTTCCGGCAAGCTTCAAGATATGTTCCAACCACCGCTATCGTGATGACTCGGCAGCATGGCACTTCCGTCGTGCCAACAAGCTGGCAGCACTGAAGTGGGGAACCAACAGGAAAGTGCTCGAGAAGAACCGCGACCACTTCGAGGAGAAGGGACTCATGGAGACACCACTCGTAGAGAACAAGTACAAAGAGATAGCAGCACAGAAGGGCGAGGCAGCAGCACGCGAGTTCCTTACCGACTACACACGCGACTTTGCCGGTGCAGCCATGCTGCGTTGGGACGAGATGTACGACCAGTTCTGGAACGAGAACCACTTCGGCTTCTAAACGCATACACCATATTATATATATAGCACGTACGCCATACGTATAATATAAGGTACAACTACGAATACTGATACAGACACAAAGACCAATCAAACAAAGAATAGCAATATGAGAAAGAGATCATTTTCAGTCATCGCCTTGACGCTGCTGTGCGCAACTACGGTGATGGCACAAGAGCCGGAAGGCTACAAATTCACTACCGTAGTATCACAGAAGGTGACACCAGTGAAGAATCAGGCATCGACTGGTACATGCTGGGACTTCGCCACTACATCGTTCATCGAGGCAGAGTTGCTGCGCAAGGGCAAGGGCGAGTATGACCTGTCGGAGATGTTCATTGCACGACAGAAGTACTTGAACCAGATGAAGGACAACTTCATACGCAACGGACGTGGCAACGTGGGTCAGGGCAGCATCACACAGTCGTGGTTCAATGCCTTCAGTCAGGCAGGCATCGTGCCTGAGGAAGTCTACACCGGCATTAACTACGACTCTCCTACACACAACCACCGTGAGCTGGCATCGTATGTACGTGCCATATCGGAGGCTACAGTGAAGAACAAGAAGCAGAGCAAGCAGTCGCTGGAGCTGTATAATGCAGTGCTGGACATCTACCTTGGCAAGGTGCCCGAGAAGTTCACCTACAAAGGCAAGGAGTACACACCGAAGAGCTTCGCCGAGAGCCTTGACCTGAATCTCGACGACTACGTAGGCATCACAAGCTTCACTCACAAGCCTTACTACCAGAAGTTCATCGTCGAGATTCCCGACAACTGGGAGTATCAGCAGATGTACAACCTGCCGCTCGACGAGATGATGCAGGTTATGGACAATGCGCTCAACACAGGCTACACCATAGCATGGGACGGCGATGTCAGCGAGAAGGGCTTCCTCTTCAAGAAGGGTGTGGCCATCAATCCAGAGGTAAAGGACTTCAGCGACTATGACTCAAGCGACCGTGCACGTTTCGAGAAGCTCGACGAGAGCGAGCGTCTGGTCGAGGCATACAAATGCGAACGCCCCTACCCGGAAATCAAGGTGACACCCGAAGTACGTCAGGAAGGCTATGAGAGCAAGTCGACTACCGACGACCACCTGATGCACCTGACAGGCATCGTGAAGGATCAGAACGGTACAAAGTACTACATGACAAAGAACTCATGGGGCACAGCACGCAACGACTTCGGCGGCTACCTGAACATGAGCGAGAGCTATGTACGTGCAAAGACCATCTACGTGCTGGTTCACAAGGATGCAATTCCTGCGGCCATCAGGGCTAAGCTGGGAATCTAACCTGCGTAGGAGTGCATGCCGCCAAGAAGGTAGTTCACTCCGAAGTAGGTCATAAGAATAGAAAGAAATGCCACGACCATATAGGCGTGGAAGAAACGAGGGTTGCCGAACAACGGCAGCCCTTGTTTGTGAAAGGCTGCACTGTAGACCAAGAGTGTTATGAGTGCCCATACTTCCTTAGGGTCCCACGACCAGTAGCTACCCCATGACACGTTAGCCCACACAGCACCAAGGAAGATGCCTGCAGCCATGAAGAACAGTGCCGGATAGAGCAACAGTCGGCTGAGTACGGTGAGCTGCTCGACAACATCGGGACGGCGTCTGATGAGCAACAGTGCCAACAGTCCGTTGAGCATGACGAACGCAAGCAGTGCATAGGACACCATGATGACCGACACATGCACACTCAACAGCGGTGATGACAGCACTGGCATGAGTACCGTTATCTGCGGATTCATCTGTCCAAGGTATGCCACCAGCAATGTGAAGCCCGAGAGCAGGAAGCCAAAGACAAGCATGTAGGGGAAACGTCGGCACATCAGTGCAGACAGTGCAAGTATCACGAGCGACATGAACAGCATGGTCTCATAGCCATTGCCAAGAGGCACGCGTCCTCCAACATACCAGCGCAGTACATAACCGAACAGGCAGAATGCAAACGACAGCAGCAGCATGAGCCTGAAGAAGACGCCGGCAGGACGCACCAGCTTAGGACGCACTGCCGTACAGCGATAGGTCATGAAGAAGAACGACAGGAAGCCCAGCGTGAGATTGAGCATGAACAGAATCTTGGCTATTGGCAGGCTGTTGTAGAGTATCTCCGCAGCGATGCGCGTGTCCGAAGCCTTTGTCAGCGTAGGGTCATCGGCAACGGTATGTATCAGTGTGCCGTTGGCAAGCATCAGCACCAGTCCCACCTTCTCATCAATCTCAAGCACGCTCTTTGCCAATGCACTGTTGGCTCCTTGGCTCTGTGCATCCTTCCATATCTGTTCCATACGATAGGTGTCGCCATCATAGAGCTGCGACAGCTTCGCATAGCTACCCTCAATGCCAAGCATGCGACGCAGAGGCTCACTCTTTATCTTTATCATGGGTTCGTCCTTCCACACATCAGGACTTAGCAGCCATCCGCCGATGACCTGCTCGGCAGTGAAGCCATGATAGGAAGCACGTCCGTAGAGCTTTGTCACGAAGTCGCGAGCCAAGGTGTTGAACGGCACAATGCGGTCTTGATAGAGCACTTGTACGCGTGCCAGACTGTCGGCTTGCGCACGCTTCAGCACGGGCAGTGTGCGGTTACCGTCATTTCCTTGTGCCAGTCCTGCAAGGGGCACGACCATAAGCAGCAGTGCAAGCATGCTGCGTCGCAATGACGGATGCTTGAGCAGACGACGGAACTCTTCCTTATGCGACAGCAACGTCCATAGCATGGACAGTCCGAGCAGCAGGTAACCGGTGTAGGTGATGGCTATGCCCCATGGATCATGATAGACAGTCAGCCATGTGCCAAGCTGGTCTTCATCGTAGGATGACTGATACAGGCGGTAGCCATGCACCTCAAGGATGTTGTTCATGGATATGACTTGCACGTCGGGCTGTGCATCTACACGCACACGACTCACATAGTCCGACGGAGCGTCGGTGCCAGGATAGTGCTCTATATAGAATGTATCGAGCTCTATGGTGAAGGGCAGACGATGCGAACCACCATCTTCGGTCAGCATCATCTGTTGCCCAAAAGTGTCGGGACGCAGGTGCAACATGCCGTTGACACTCGTGAGATGTGTCACCAATGCACCGGCAAGTATGACAAGGAAGGAAGCATGTAGCAGCAGGACCGGCATGCGTCGCCACAGTCGGCAACGCACCATGACGGCACAGCCAAAAACAGCAATGGCACCCCACAGTATGCAAAACCATGGAGTGCCATATATGTTACGGCTGACAAATGTAGTGCCCCTGCCCTCTTCAATGACTGTTGCTGCGCCGAGAACCAGCACAAGCACCGCCATGAGAACAACCACTGCACGCGTAACCCATTTGTCTGCCTTCATTCCTCAAAAGTACGACATTTATCAGAAGTCGGCAAGTCCTTCGTTACGGACGCTCTTGACTCCCATACATTCCATCTCTATGAGCCACGTCGGACGACATACCGGTGCGTTGACAAAAACCTTTGGCATGTCGGGGAAGCGTTCGTCGAAGATACCCTTCACTACGGCATAGTCGGCAATGTCACGCAGGTAGACCGTCATCTGTCCTATATCGTGGAAGGTCATGTCACCCTCACGAAGCAGACACTCAACGTTCTCAAGCATGCGGTCGGTCTGCTTCACGATGTCACCGACATAGAGCACCTGTCCCTTGTCGTCGATGCTGGCAGTGCCTGAGATGAACACCTGACGGCGGTCGCCATAGTCTACGTACGTGCCGCGTTCGAAGCTCACGCCATAGTCGCTTGTACGGTTGAGGTGGTCAAGAGCATAGAGGAAGTGTATCTGCCCAGGCTTCAGCCCTGCCACAGAGTAGGCATCCATCTGCACCTTCATCTTAGGGTCGGCAGTGCGACCACCTATGCCGGTGCTGGCGATGTAGTGCGTCTTCTCGGTCAGGTTCTGTGTGACGAACACCTCATTGCGTGCCTTCACCATGCCTGCATAGTTGTTGTCGATGTCCTGAACAAAGAACCAAGTGCGTATGCAGTTGTCTGCAAGCGTGCACTCCTGCTCATTGAGCTTGAGGACGTAGTTGTTCAGCAGTATGCGTGTCTGGTATTCTGAGTTGTCGCTCATAGCCTGATTGCCGCCGGTCCATAGATGACGGTAAGCCCCATGAGCAGCCTCATAGAGTCCGTCACTAAGGTTGCGCGTCTTGACATCGGTCAGCAGATAGACCCATAGCGCAATCTTGGTTCCGTCCAAAGGAGCCTGCTGAACGATGGAGACTGCACAGTCGGCACTCTCAGGCAGATTGGCAAGCAAGGTATTGGTCTGGTTGGCAGCATCGCTGAGGAAGTAGCGCTTGAACACCGACTGTGCTCCACCTACGTAATGACTTATGACCTCATCGTAGGCATCGAGCAAAGCCTCAACCTGATGCTGGAAGCAGAGCGCAGGGTCAGTGACATGCACCATGACATGATATTCCGACACTCCACCGTCCATAGGCAGGCTGAATATCTCAGCACGTGCATTCTTCAACTCAACAATATGTCTTTCGTTATTCATTAAATCAATATCTCCTCATTTATTGTTCAATCACTCTTCGGCTCCGTTGTCGATCCAGCTTCGTATTATTCCCAATACGTTGCTGTCGGTAACTTCGCTGGTGTGGTTATAGCCCCAGCCTCCTTCGGAAGACAGGCTTGACGACAGTGCCCTATAGAGCACGCTGCCATTCGAGTTATATGGCTCGACAATCTTCCCGCCTTCCATCTTCGTGGAGTTCTGGTTGACAATGGCTGCATAGCTGCGTCCTTCTGTCAGGTAAAGTCCTGCAGCAGCATGTGTCGACGCTCCATGGCAGTTGGCACATGTGGTGTTGAATACGTTCTGCTGTATGGTGTTGAACATACCTACATTCAGCGAGCCTACGTTCACCGTTATCTCATCCGATGCCTTCAACTCATCTTCGTCGATGGTGTAGAGAGCCATGACGTGCTGGCGCAGTCGTGTCACCACGCACAGCTCTACATGTGTCACCTCATCGCTGATGTTCGACAGGCTCATCGACACCGTACCACCATCTTCGCTCGGTGCAGCCACCTGCTTCAGTATCACGGCATAGTTGCTTGTGTCGTTGAATCCTGCCAGAGCTACATAGTAGGAAGACTCGGGCCATGAGTCGACGCCAGTCAGCTGTGCCGTGATGTTGACGGTGCGTCCGGAGTCGTTGTTCTTGCTCTGCTCTTCTATTCTGCCCTCGTCACACGACGCCACGGTGAATGCCAAGAGGATAGCGGCGGCAAATGTAAAAAGATAATCTTTCATGTCAAAATCCTCCTGACATCTGTTAGAATGCATACTGCAGCATCACTACAGCAGAGTGCTGTGCCAGTCCAAGGTCGTCGTTGTCACGGTCGAGCTGTGTGGCATGACCTGTGCGACCGATGTACTGATACATGGCCTGCAGCTTGATGTTGCTGTTGGGGAAGAAGTAGTTGAAGCCTACTGCCGGCATGTTGAGCAGACCTTTCTTGTCCATTCCGTTACGGTCCATGAAGTCATAACGGGCAGCAAGCTGAAGCTGCGATGCAACGAAGTAGCCTGCCTGAACATAGCCACCCCAGTAGTTGTAGCTGTCGTCGATCTTCATGCGGTCTGTAAATCCGATGTGCATGTAGTAGGCTTCGGCTGCCAAGTACAGGCGATCCTTCAGCATGGCAAACTCCAGTCCGGCACGGAAGTCATTGGTGCTCTCGCTCTCGCTCTCAACATTCAGTGAGGAAGATACGCCCAACAGTATCTTGTCCTCATGCAGATACTTTGGATTACCCTGCGATGCAGGCATGATGCCCTTAGGCTGATAGGTCACGCGGCCGGCATAGAGCAGTGAAGGAATGTGCCAGTCATCGCTGAAGGTCTTGGAGGCAGAGTTGACCGATGCGCCTGTGCCATTGAAGATGCCGAGTTCATAGCCGAACTTGTCGAGCATACCGTGAATCTCGATGCCAAGGTCAAAGCCCAAGCCAATGTTAGGGTTGACGGCATTGAGCGAGTATGGCAGTATGGACGATGCTGTCAGCGATGTAGGCATTGACGGGAGCAGTGTCTCACCCAGAGTAGTCAGATAGGCATGAGTATAGGGAGCCTTGAACTTACCTGCACGTATGGCAATCTTATCGTTGAAGGCATAGTCTGCCCAAGCCTGCTGAAGCAGCTGACCACCCGAAGCGGCAGCATTGATAGAGAGGTTGAACGTAAGCTTACCGAAAGCCTTACCGGTGAAGCCAAGCACAGCATAAGGAATGGCAAAGCCGGAGTTGGCAACGTTGTCCTGATTGTATGCCTTGTCAAGTCCTTCGTCGTCGTAGTAGTTGAACTTGGCTGCTGTCTGCACCAGCAGATAGGGACGGAACAGGAAGTCACCATCCTTAGAACCTATGGAGAAGCCCTCGCGTCCTGCAAGTGAAACCACACCATTCTCAGTGTCAGCATCGTATTGAGCCATTGCCGTTACAGGCAGCAGAGCCATCAGCATGATGGCAAGCATTATCTTTTTCATAATTGTGTTTCTATATGAGATTATATATATATGAGTATTCTTTGTCGTTTTAGTCTTTTCTTTAGAGTGAGTTGAGGAATGCTATCAGTGCATCGCGGTCGTCCTTCGACATGTTCTTGAATATGTTCTTCGAGGCTTCTCCTTCACCGCCGTGCCACATGATGGCTTCGACATAGTTGCGTGCACGTCCATCGTGCAGGAAGTAGGTATGTCCGTTGACCTTCTGCTGAAGTCCTATGCCCCAGAGAGGAGTGGTTCGCCACTCATTGCCACGAGCCAGTCCACTGACATAGTTGTCGTTCAAGCCTACACCCATAATCTCCGAGCCCATATCATGCAGCAGATAGTCCGAATAGGGATGTATGGTCTGTCCGCCAAGCCAAGGCAGCTGTGTACCTGCCAGCAACACTGAGCCACGAGGTTTGGTGTGGAGTGTCTCAACATGGCAGAGGTGGCACTTGGCCTTATGGAACATTTCTTCTCCACGAATCACCTGAGCATTGTTGACGTTGCGACGTGCCGGCACACCCAATGCCTGCATGTAGAGGTCGACGTCCTCCATCTCTTCGGTGGTCACATCGAGCATCTTGTAGCTCAGTCCCATGGCTGCGCCCTCTTCAATCTGTGCCTGTCCTTCACTAATCTCTTCCGGATAGCGGCTATTGGTCAAGCCCATGTCGCTGGAGTAGCCAAGCTCGACAGTCAGGTCGGCATGCTGTGCCTTGTTGCCCGACAAGCCAAGTTGCTTGACACCTTTCTCGGTGATGTAGTTGGCACGACCGCTGATGCCCAGCTCGGGATAGTTGCTCTTTGCAGCAAGGGCTTCAATCTCATTGGGATCGAGAGCCATCATCTGTCCCATGCCGACATGTCGCAGTGGTATGCGGACCGTGATGAACATGTCTTCCGGACGTATGCTGTCGGCATACCATTCGGTTATCTCATAGTTTGGCTTAGCCAGTTCGTAGGTCTCGCCGTCGGGGAACTCGAATGTCTGGAAGTCGTAAGTCACCTTCAGCTTGCCTTCAGGCTCAACGCCATAGATGGCATTGTCGTGAATCACACGTCCATAGTTCTGGAAGAACGAGCCATTCTTGCGTGTGATGTAGATAAGTGCAGAGGTGAATCCGTATGATCCTGAGCCACCTTCGGTCCATAGTGTAGGTTCTGTGCGTCCTGCATTGCGGTGACAGCTACCACAGCTGTAGCCTGCATATACCGGTCCCAAGCCGCCCATGTTGCTGTTGTGGTTTATGGTCTTCACGTTGTCGTACAGCTTGTCGCCGCTGTTGAAACGCGAATCATATTTGCCCGACACCCACTCGGCAGGCTGGTCGTAGGCCACAGGCGAACTGAAGAACGTGGTCGACGTGCCTGCAGACAATGCATATCCGGCAGGAATCTCGATTTGTTCCTCAGTGATGCCATGGTTCTCGTCGCAGGCTGCGAGCGAGAGTGATGCACCCATGGCAAATAAGGTATACCTGATTAATCTGTTCATAAATACGCAATTATGGTGGGAATATCAAGAGCCCACCTTATACTTTCTCATTAAACTCTGAAAGAGGAGGTTGCGTCTGCTTGGCAGGCACAGCCTTCTCTCTTTCGGCATATACTGTTCAGATTCTGAACAATAGCTCCATGCTTACTCGTTGGGGTTGGTATTGTTCTGGAAGTATGGCTTCAGCTCCTTGTTCAGCACATCCTCGAGGTCACCGCAAGCATCCATTGCTGCCTTTGCCTCAGCACTGTTGATGTTGCTGCGGAATGGCTGCGGGATTGCCTGAATGGCTGCAGCTGCTGTAGAGATGGCGTTCTTGACCTTTGTGTCGAGGTCTGAGTTGACACGTGCCAAGACTGCAGACATTGAGTTGGAGTTGACTGTTCCGTCGGTCGATCCGTAGTAGACGTTGCGGATGGAGTAGATGTTGTTGGTATAGTCGTCGCGAGAGTGCCAGCTGTACCATGACTCAACAGCGTAGAGAGCCTCTTCTGTCTGACCAGCCTCATACTTGCTGATGGGGTCGCCAATCTTTGAAGAACCTACCTCACTTGCAATCTCCGTGCAACCGTCGATAAGTGCCTCGATGCAGTTGAGTGCACTCTGATAGCCCTGTGTGCCATCGTGCGACTTGAATATCTCTGCATAGCTCTTGCCACCGTTGAAGCTCTCCGACCAGTCAGAGTAGAGTGTGCTTGCATCCGAACGGAGCAGTGCACCTACAGCCTGCATGTAGTTGCCCCATGCATCGCCATAACCTGCTGCAACAGCATCGCCATACTGCAGGGCATTGGGATCGTTGAATCCTGTTGTACTTGTCTCAGAGATGGTGCGTGCCTTGCCGTCGAAGAATGTCAGGTACTCCAGTGTGTGGAAACCACGGACTTCCTGCTTTGCAGCGATGTTGTCGTCGTCCTCGTTGTAGTCGCCAGACCACTCCATGTCGTTCCACTGCTGTGACTGCAGCAACTGCACAATGGCAGACTGGTCGAGTGGCCAGCTATCCATGTTAGGGTCAAGACCTTTGTCGGCTACAGGTCCCCAGAGGAATGCCTCGCTGGTTTCCCAAGGCTTACGTGCCTCAAGCCATGCATTGGCAAGAGCCTCAAAGTTGGCATCGGATGGAGACTGGCGGAACGTCTGCACTGCACTGTTCAGGGCATCGTTCTTCTCTGCCAAATCCTTGTATGTGGGCAGTATCACGTTGTTCACAGCCTGCTGGATGATTGGGTCGAGTTGAGCCTGAGTGATGGTGTAGGTCTTCTCGGCGCCGCCATTCTCGTTATTGTCATCGCTGCATGAAGCGAATCCGCAGGCCAGAGCCACAGCAAACAAGCCTGTCGCAAAAGTGTTCTTTCTCATCTTTTCTCTCTATTTGATTAGTTTCTTTAATGGTGGGTACTATAAATTGGCTTTGTCAGATTGCGAGGTTATTTTCGAGGGCAATTTGTCTGAG
>CAYXLA010000010.1:0-22011 GCA_964465765.1 uncultured Bacteroidaceae bacterium
TTTACTGCATGTGAAAGCGTATCAGCCCTTCAATGGGCGCACGCTCAATCTTACCTATCCTGCTGATGCCGACTTCTTCTGCGGCTTCCAGCAGGATATCTTTATAGTAGTATGCCACTGATCCAATGAAGCTGACCGGATAGTTGCGGTAGTCGTACTGCATCACGTTGCGGCGGAAGAAAGCCTTGAGGTTTTCCCTCACCATCGTGCGTACATACTCGTTGCCGATGTTCTTGAGGATGAACGGCGAAAAGCTTGCCAAGTATCGGTTGGGATTAGGACGGCGGTAGACGCAGTCCATTATCGTGCCGACATCGGTATTGTACTCCTTTAGGAACTTCTCCTTCAGTTCGTCACCGAGCTGGTTCTTGAGCAGGTCGCTGATGAAGTTCTTTCCGATTGCCGCACCACTGCCCTCATCGCCAAGGATGAATCCAAGGGACGAAACGTTCTGAGTGATCTTCTCTCCGTCGTAGAAGCAAGAGTTCGACCCTGTGCCGAGGATGCACGCTATGCCTGGCTGGTCGAGGTAAAGTCCGCGTGCTGCAGCCAAGATGTCGGAGTTCACCTCCATGTGACGTGTCACTCGCAGCAGACTACCAATGGCACGTTCCATCACCCCGACCTTGTCGTAGATGCAACCTGCGCCATAGAAATAGACATCCTCTATCCCTGTCGTCGGGAGTTTTGGTACCAATGCCGTGCTTATCTCGTAGCCCAGCTGTTCGCCTGTGCGCTGATACGGGTTCAACCCCTTGGTGTGTATCTCTTTCCTGTAGCCTTTCTCTCCAAGAAGGCACCACGTAGTGTCCGTAGATCCGCTGTCGGCAATCAGTATCATTTTGCTGTCACTCTGTAAAGATGTTTAGTTATGTCGGCTTCGACGGGTGTAAAGTTATGCCATATCGCAGAAACAATCAAGAAACGACGGCTTTTTCTATCTTCTTGCCCGACAGGAGCCACATTCCGATGAAGGTAAACAGTGCATTAAGTATCAGAATCTCGTAGCTGAAACGATAGCCGGCGAACCATGCTTCGGAGTTGCTGTCGAGCACGAAGCACAGCACAGGAGCCATTATGGCAACAAGCGGAACGTACCGGTCTCTAACCTTACGTCTGACGAAGATGCCGAAGGCAAACATTCCGAGAATGGGACCGTAGGTGTAGCTCGCCAGAATATACACGGCATCAATCACACTGGTGTTGTTCAGCAGATTGAATACATAGATCACTACGCCCATCACCACAGCCATGAGTACATGGACACACTGGCGCAGCTTCTTAATCTGCTCTTCTGTCTTGCCCTTGATGCCGAGGATGTCGATGGTGAATGATGTCGTCAGTGCCGTCAGTGCCGAACCTGCTGCCGAATAGGCAGACGACACCAGTCCGATGATGAACAGCACGCCAACGACCACAGGCAGATAACCGCCCGTAGCAATAATCGTGAACAGCGTGTCAGAAGCCTCAACGCTGATGCCCTTCTGTGCTGCGAAGTAGTAGAGCAGCACGCCGAGGTTCAGGAATATGGCAATCACCACAAACTGCAGCACGATGCTGACCATCATGTTCTTCTGCGACTCCTTATAGTTGCGGCAGCTCAGGTTGCGCTGCATCATGTCCTGGTCTATGCCGTTGGTGGCTATCATCGTGAACACACCAGCCAGGAACTGTTTGGGAAAGAACTGCCGGCTGTTAACGTCGTCGAAGAAGAACACGCGGCTCCAATGCTGGTCACTCAGCACATCCATCAGCGAACTTGCCGTCAGTCCCAAGTCGCGTGCAATGAACCAAATGCACAGGATTACCGACACCACTAGACACAACGTCTTCAACGAGTCGGTCCAGATTAGGCTCTTCACGCCGCCACGGAATGTGTAGAGCCACACGAGCAGTACCGTCAGCAGCACATTGACAGCAAACGGAATGCCCAACGGTCCGAACACGATGAGTTGAAGTGTCAGGCATACAAGGAACAGACGCACGGCGGCGCCAAGCATCTTCGAGATGAAGAAGAACCAAGCTCCGGTGCGATAGGACGTGATGCCAAATCGCTGTTCGAGGAACTGATAGACCGACACCAGCTTCATGCGATAGAACAGCGGCGTCAGCACATAGGCGATTATCACCTGTCCCACGATGAAGCCCATCACCATCTGCAGGTAGCCGAACTGCGAAGCCTGAACCATGCCAGGCACGGACACATACGTCACGCCGGATATGCTCGCACCAATCATGGCGAATGCCACCATGTACCAGCGAGACTGCCGCCCGCCAGAGAAGAAGCCTGCATTGTCGGACTTGCGCCCTGCCACATACGACACGGTGAAAAGCACTGCCATGTAGGCCACTATTGTCACTATGATTGTTGTCGGACTCATTTTGTCTCTATCCTTTTACTCCTTATTATATATATGTATACTCCTTATTATATATGTACGTTCACGCTCCGACACTTATTATTCTTCCGTATCGTCGTACAGCAGATATGGCTTCCTATCTTTCCTGAACTGTTCAACGTCTGACTGCCATTTGCTCCTAATCTCGTCGGCACTGCATCCGCGCTCTATCATCGGACGAACATAGTCCACGCCTATCAGCTTCTCGAAGAACGACGTGAAGAACTTGTCGCCCATCGACAGATTGCGGTATGCATCGATGACATACGACAAATCCAAGCCTTTATGCACAAGGGAGTCCATACTCAGCGTACTCAGATTCACTCCGTAGCACAACTTATCCTTCTGCGGAGGGTCCTGTGCACCCGACTTGCTGTGAGGCGTGAAGCTGTAGTCGTAGCCCTTCATCTGCGGATGTCCGTATATCTGGAACGGCAGATCCGTGCCGCGTCCCACGCTCACTGGCGTAGCTTCGAAATAGCACAACGACGCATAGAGATAGATTGCCGTCATATTCGGCAAGTTGGGCGACGGAGCTATCGGCAGTGACCACAGCGTCGAGTGCGTATAGTTTAGGCACTCAATCACCGTCAGCTTGCACCTCTTCTCGCTGTCGAGCCATCCACGGTCGTTCGCCATCAGTGCCAGCTCGCCCAAAGTCATGCCGTGAAGCACCGGTACCGGCAGTCCGCCGACACCGCTCTTGTACTTCATATCGAGTATAGGTCCATCCACCAGATGACCGTTAGGATTGGGTCTGTCCAGCAGCACCACCTCTTTGTCGCTCTCGGCACAAGCCGACAGCAGGCGGCACATTGTAATATAATAGGTGTAGAACCGCAGCCCCACATCCTGAATGTCTATCAGCAGCACGTCGAAGGAATCCATCGCAGCAGCATTCAGTACGTCGTTTCCACCGCCATAGAGCGACACAATCGTCGCTCCAGTCTGCTCGTCACGCGAACTGTTCACGGCAGCACCTGCATCGGCAGTGCCGCTGAAGCCATGTTCCGGAGAGAAGATTGTCTGCACGTCGAAACCATTGTCTGCCAGCATGTAGACAAGATGCTTGCCGTTCACAATGCCGGTATGGTTCGAGAACACGGCAATGCGCTTCCCTTCAATCAGAGGAAAGTAGACATCCGTGCGCTCATCGCCAAGCACCACAGCAGCTGTACTGCCGTCCTGTGCCCCAGCTTCAGTACAGCCCGTCATCAGTGTCATCAGCACCGACAGGCAATATATAATGAGTGTGTTCTTCATCTGCATATCTTTATATGGGAGACAAATATATTGAAAACCGACAATCCGTGCAAGAGAAGCCGCATCCTTCGCCTTCAGCGACCACAATGCCGCTTTGCCACCCACGACGACGACGCGGAAGCTCCGAAACTTTACTTTTGTATCGCCTTCAATAAGCAAACCGTACTTTCAAAGAGACATACTAAAAGGGAAGAGGTATTAGTTTTCGATACAGGTAAAAAGATTGTTTCCTTAATAGATTTAAGTATTACTACCAATGCCGTGAGCCGTGATGGCTACGGCATTGATTATTTAATAAGGCCACACAAAGCGGCTATCGGGCCCGCTGCGCGTCACTCTCCGAACTTGTCCTTGTCAAGATACTTGATGACTTTGGCAGGATTGCCAACAGCGACGGCATAGTCGGGCACATCCTTTGTGACGACCGATGCCGCACCCACAATGGCGTGCTTGCCGACGGTGACGCCCGGGAGTACGCTGCTTCCTGCGCCTATCCATGCACCCTTGCAGATGCGTACGGGCTTGCAGGTGATGACCTCACGCTTGTAAGGATCATGATTGTTGCTGATGAGTTGCACGTTGGCTGCAATCTGCACATTGTCCTCAATGGTGATTGTTCCGGCAGCCATCATAAGGCAGCCGTTCATCACGACGACATTCTTCCCGATAGTCACCTCGTGCGGGCGGACGGCCGTCAGTGGCGACATCACTCGCGAGCCTTCGCCCAACTTTCCTTTGAATATTTCCTTCTGAAGGCTCTGCCACTCCTCGGAAAACGGCAGGGCGTGGTTGAAGCGGTGAACCAACTGTGCATGATGGGCAGCCAGTGCCAATTCCTCCTTCGTCTGCTTGGTAACGTCAATTCTTGTCTCTTCCATTGCTATATATAGTCTTAATGATGTTCGTGCGCGCTATGCTCTGCGTTCAACACCCGTGTCAGCAAACGCGTATCCGCCGTAAAGGTAACACAAAAACATCATCGGTCGTTCCCTTACCGGCACTTTCCGTTCGAACTGGTCCCCCGACCTAACAAAATCGGCATTATGAAGACAAACGTCGCGTAACTCTCTGATAATCTGCATCTCCATGGACGTTCAACCATAGGTTCTATGAACGTTCAACCACAGCTCTGTGGACGTTCAACCATAGCTCTGTGGACGTTCAGTCACAAAACTGTGGACGTTCAACCACAGAAACGGCAGTTCTGCATGCCCGTTTGAGCCGTTGTCCGACAGGCACATGAGCACAAAATGAGACACGTTTGTTTTGTTCTGCGCTCGGCTTGCACTATCTTTGCGCCACTCAACCCAACAGACCAAGCATAGAACAAGGACAAAAAATGGCTAACATTCTGGTTACAGGCGCAAGTGGCTTCATAGGGAGCTTCGTGGTGGAAGCTGCATTGAAGCGCGGCCTCCGCACGTGGGCAGGAATGCGCAGCACCAGCAGCCATAGATTCCTGCCGAAAGAGGGCTTTGAAACCATTGAATTGGACTACGAAAACCGCGGCGTTCTATGTCAAAAGCTACGGGATTACGCTGCACAATACGGCGCTTTCGATTATGTGGTCCACTGCGCCGGTGTGACGAAGTGTAGCGACAAGGCCGACTTCGACCGCGTCAACTTCCAGCACACAAAGAATCTTGTCGACGCCTTGAGGGAGACGGGCACGCAACTGCGCCTGTTTGTCTTCATCAGTACGCTGAGTGTCTTCGGACCAATACACGAGGAGAGTTACGAACCAATCAAGGATACAGACACGCCACAGCCGAACACGGCTTACGGCATCAGCAAGCTTAAGGCAGAACAATACCTGCAAAGCCTGCCCGACTTTCCATATGTCATCTTCCGTCCGACGGGAGTCTATGGTCCGCGCGAGAAAGACTATTACCTGATGGCAAAGTCCATCAAGCAGCACATCGACTTCTCCGTAGGGTACAAGCGACAGGACCTGACGTTCGTCTACGTCAAGGATGTGGTGAAGGCAGTATTCCTTGCCATCGACAAGCAGGCAAGCCGAAAGGCTTACTTCCTCACCGACGGACGCGTGTATCAGAGCCGGACGTTCTCAAACCTGATAATCAGGGAGCTGAAAGCACGCTACGTGCTGCGCATCTGCAGCCCGCTGTTCGTGTTGAAGGCGGTATCTGCCGTTGCCGGATGGCTGGCACAACGGACACATTCCGTCAGTACGCTGAACTTGGACAAGTACAAGATAATGAAGCAACGCAACTGGCGTTGCGACATGACCCCCACCGTGAACGACTTGGGCTACGAGCCTGAATACGGGCTCGACCGTGGCGTCAAGGAGACCATTGAATGGTATAAGGAGGAAGGATGGCTATAGATTACTTGAAGCGGCTGGAGCCGTACAAGGGGATGTTCTCTGTAGAGATCATCACGGCACTCTACTCAGCCCTGACGTTCATTGCAATCGTGCTGCTGTGGGGAGCGCTCGACAATCCGCTGCACATGCTCGGCGGACGATTGCTCATTGTCGCAGTCATGGCTGCGCTTATGATGGTCTATCGCCGCTTTCCCTGTAAGGCAACAGCATTCATGAGAGTGGCATTCCAGCTGGCACTGCTCTCATATTGGTATCCCGACACCTACGAGTTCAACAAGCTGTTGCCTAATCTTGACCACTTGTTCGCTTCGGCGGAGCAGACCATCTTTGGCGCACAACCAGCCTATTGGTTCAGCAAGGAATGTCCGCAGACGTGGATTAGCGAGTTGCTCAACATGGGCTATTTTGCCTACTATCCCATGATAGCGACCATCGTCATCTGGAACTTCCTGTTCAACTTCAAAATCTTCGAGAAGACGGCGTTCGTCCTCGAGGTCTCGTTCTTTGTGCTGTATATTGTTTACATATTGGTGCCAGTCGCCGGACCGCAGTTCTACTTCCCTGTGATTGGCGACGACAGTGTGCTGAGTGGAGTGTTCCCTGCTGTCGGTGACTACTTCCGCTATCATCCGGAACTTCTCCCGTCTGCCGATACTGGTGAAGGCTTCTTCTATGGATTGGTGGAACACTCGCAAGCTGTCGGTGAACGTCCTACGGCGGCATTCCCAAGCTCGCACGTCGGAATATCAACGATAATCATGATAATGGCCTGGCGCAACAGCCGCCGTCTGTTTGCAGTCATGCTGCCATTCTATGTCCTGCTGTGCTGCGCCACGGTCTACATTCAGGCACACTATCTCATCGACGTCTTTGCCGGATTGGCGTCAGCCGCCATCCTCTACGTCGTGTCGACAAAGGTCTACAAGCGCTGGTTCAACAAGCCGGACCTGCTTCGTCGATGGCTTTGAGGTCTATCGTGTCGAAGATGCTGAACAGCTCCTCGCGGGTGTTTGCCCTCAACATGGCGATGCGAGTGTCACGGAAGTTCGGAATACCTTTGAATAATGGACTGGCAGCAATATGACGGCGCACGTGCAATATGCCGCGCCGTTCGTCGAGTAGTTCTATGCTGCTGTCTACTTGTCGGCGAAGCACATCGAGCTTCCACTCTGCACTTAGTGGCGGCAACAGTTCTCCTGTCTGCAGATAATGCTTCACCTCCTTGAAGATCCACGGCCGTCCGAAGCTGGCACGTCCTATCATTATGCCATCCACGCCATAGCGGTCGAAAGCTTCTTTCGCCTGTTGTGGTGTGGTTATGTCTCCGTTGCCGATTATGGGAATGTTCATGCGCGGATTCTCCTTTACACGTCCTATCAGCGTCCAGTCTGCCGCGCCGGTGTACATCTGGGCTCTGGTGCGACCGTGAATGGTTAGAGCTGCTATTCCGCAGTCCTGCAGTCGCTCCGCCAAATCGACAATAATCTTGTTGTTGTCGTCCCATCCCAAGCGCGTCTTCACTGTGACGGGAATCTTCACCGCATCGACCACGGCACGGGTAATCTCAAGCAGCTTCGGAATGTCGCGCAACAAACCGGCACCGGCACCTTTTCCTGCCACCTTCTTCACCGGACAGCCGAAGTTCAGGTCGATGACGTCGGGACGTGCCCGCTCCACCATCTTGGCAGCCTCCACCATCGACTGCGTGTCTCTTCCATAAATCTGTATGGCTACAGGACGCTCTTCGTCGCTGATGGACAGTTTCTGCATGCTGCGATCCACCAGACGAATCAGTGCGTCGCATGACACAAATTCCGTGTAAACCATGTCCGCACCAAAGCGTTTGCACATCAGGCGGAATGCAGGATCTGTGACATCCTCCATTGGAGCAAGCATCACGGGCTTCTCGCCCAAGTCTATGTCGGCTATCTTCATGTCTAAAAAAGGTTTTGTCGGGGACCGTCGGCAACACGTCCGAGCCGCAAAGTTATCCAAAGTTGGTGCAATCTCAAAAAAGATGGCTACCTTCGCAAAACCAATATGCTTACCCCATTAAGGATGAAATACGACATAACAGACTTTGAAGTGATGGCTCCCGTCGGCTCGCGCGACTCGCTTGCAGCCGCCATTCAGGCAGGGGCAGACTCCGTCTATTTCGGCGTTGGCACACTGAACATGCGTTCACACTCTGCCAACCCGTTCACTATTGACGACCTGAAAGACATTGCCCGCACATGCAGCGAGCACGGCATGAAGAGCTACCTGACGGTCAACACCATTGTCTACGACAACGACATGGATCAGATGCACGCCATCGTCGATGCGGCAAAGGAAGCCGGCATCTCTGCCGTCATAGCCATGGACATTGCGGTGATGACTTACGCACGCAGCATCGGACAAGAGGTGCACCTGAGCACGCAACTCAACATCAGCAACATCGAGGCCCTGCGCTTCTACGCTCAGTTTGCCGATGTGGCAGTGCTGGCACGCGAGCTTAACCTCGACCAAGTGGCAGAAATCCATCGACGCATTGTCGAAGAGAACATCTGCGGACCGAGCGGACGGCAGGTACGCATCGAGATGTTCTGCCACGGAGCATTGTGTATGGCGGTATCGGGCAAGTGCTATCTGTCGTTGCAAGAAGAGAACAGGTCCGCCAACCGCGGCGAGTGCCGCCAGATATGCCGCAGAGGATATATCGTCACCGACCGTGAGACAGGCGACGAGCTGCAGATTGACAACAAATACATCATGTCGCCCAAGGACCTGAAGACCATACATTTCCTTAACAAGATGATCGATGCCGGAGTGCGGATATTCAAGATTGAAGGCCGTGCCCGTGGTCCAGAATATGTGCGCACCACGGTGGAGTGCTACAAGCAAGCAATAGCGGCTGTCGTCGACGGCACCTTCTCCGACGAGAAGATCAGTGCGTGGGACGAGCGCTTGAGCACAGTCTTCAACCGCGGCTTCTGGAACGGCTACTACCTGGGGCAGCGTCTTGGAGAATGGACCAAGAACTACGGATCTGCCGCCACCGAACGAAAGATTTATGTTGGCAAAGGCGTGAAGTACTTCGGCAACATTGGTGTGGCTGAATTTGTCGTTGAGGCTGCAGAGCTGAATGTTGGCGACAAGTTGCTCGTCACAGGCCCTACGACTGGAGCCATTTACCTGACGCTCGATGAAGCTCGTGTGGACCTGAAGCCTGTGCCTACGGTGCATCAGGGAGAGCACTTCTCGGTCAAGATTGACAAGATAAGGCCCAACGACAAGCTGTACAAGCTGGTTTCCGTGCAGGAAATGCGCAAGTTCAAAGGATTAGAGTAAAGAGAGACAACACACGCCATCGCAATTATGGACAAGTATATATTTGAACTGCCGATGAAGGTCCGCGACTACGAGTGCGACCTGCAAGGCATCGTGAACAACGCCAACTACCAGCACTATCTGGAACATACACGCCACGAGTTCCTGCTCTCCACCGGTTGCAGCTTCGCTCAGATGCACCAGCAGGGCATCGATGCTGTCGTGGCACGCATATCAATGTCGTTCAAGACGCCACTGCGCAGCACCGACGAGTTCGTCAGCAAGCTGTACTTGCGGAAAGAGGGCATCAAGTACGTGTTCTATCAGGACATCTATCGCAAGTCAGACAACAAGCTGTGCCTCAAGAGCACAGTCGAGACAGTATGCACGGAGAACGGTCGCCTGACCGACGGTTCGGCCTTCGACGGCATATTTGCTCCTTATTTATAATAGTAAATTACAAGAACCCCCAACGAGCCAATGACCACGGATGAGAGAATATGCAGCATTGCCCTGTCGCTCCTGTTCAAGTCGAACAAGAGCGGAGCAAGGCATCTTGTCTGTGAAGTCGGGTCGGCATCAAAGGTGTTCGAGATGCGCGACAGCCTGCCCGACATTGTTCCCGACATTCAGCCCAGGACGCTGGAGCTCGTCAGGAACAGCGCCGAAGCGTTCAAGCGTGCCGAGCAGGAGATGCTGTTCGCCGAGAAGAAGGGCATCACTTGCCTCACCTACAATGATGCGGCTTATCCCTCAAGGCTCCGCGAATGTACCGATGCTCCCATTGCACTGTTCTTCAAGGGCCATGCAACCTTCAACAGTCCGCATATCGTCTCCATCGTCGGCACACGCCGCATCACCGAATATGGCAAGGAGATGTGCCGCAGTCTGGTGAACGGACTTGCTGCCGCTTGTCCCGACACAGTCATCGTCAGCGGTTTGGCTTACGGAACCGACATCCATGCCCATCGTGCTGCCATCGACAACAATATGTCCACCGTTGCCATTCTGGCTCATGGTCTTGACCGCATCTATCCGTCGGTACATCGCAACACGGCGGTCAAGATGCTCGAAAACGGCGGACTGCTGACCGAATTCCTCACGGAGACGGAGCCCGAACGCTACAACTTCGTCAGCCGCAACCGCATAGTGGCAGGAATAAGCGATGCCACCATCGTCGTCGAGTCGGCAGTCAAAGGAGGCTCGCTGATTACAGCCGACCTAGCCAACGGATATAGCCGCGATTGCTTTGCCGTCCCCGGACGTGCCACCGACGAGTTTTCGGCAGGCTGCAACCTGCTGATACGCGACAACAAGGCTGCACTCATCAACTCTGCATCCGACTTCCTCAAAGCCATGGGATGGACTGATGAGAGCGACGTTCATGCTGCTGTCGACACACAGTTGCCACTGTTCCCCGAACTCGACGAAGACGAGAAGCGCATCGTGCAACTACTCCATGAGCGCGGCGACCTTCAGCTCGACACCCTCGTCGTTGCGTCAAACATTCCCGCCTCACGCATCTATCCGTTGCTCTTTGGTCTGGAGATGAAAGGTGTTGTGAAGCCCATGGTCGGCGGCATGTATCATCTGCTCCACCACGTGCAGTGAGCGTCAATAAAAGAACACAGCTTTTGGATAATCCGCAGCATTGACCTACTTTTGCGTCTATCCCTGCGCCTTGTGCACAGAGAGAGAATTAAAAAACGAGAAGAGAGAGAAGTGGACAAGGAAATAGTTCAGACCCCGATGATGAAGCAGTTCCTCAGCCTCAAGGCCAAACACCCTGATGCGCTGATGCTGTTCAGATGCGGTGATTTCTACGAGACATATTCAACCGATGCCGTTGAGGCGGCAGCCATACTCGGCATAACCCTTACGCGTCGTGCCAATGGCAAGGAGAAAACCATAGAGATGGCGGGATTCCCGCACCATGCTTTGGACTCCTACCTCCCCAAACTGATACGTGCAGGCAAGCGTGTCGCAATCTGCGACCAGCTGGAAGACCCCAAGCTGACGAAGAAGCTCGTGAAGCGTGGCATCACCGAACTGGTGACCCCGGGTGTTGCACTCAGCGACACCATACTCAACAATCGCGAGAACAACTTCCTTGCAGCCATACACTTCGTGCAGGGCAAGGACCAGTGTGGCGTGGCATTCCTCGACATCTCCACCGGCGAGTTCCTCACGGCAGAAGGCAATCAAGAATATGTCGACAAGCTGATGGGCGACTTCTCCCCGAAGGAAGTGCTGTATCAGAAAGGACTGCGCCAACGTTTTGAGCAGGCTTTCGGCAACAAATACTGCACGTTCGAACTCGACGACTGGGCATTCACACTAGAGAGCGCACGTGAACGTCTGTTGCGCCATTTCCAGGTGAAGACGCTCAAGGGCTTTGGCGTGGAGCGACTGACGAACGGCATCATTGCCTCCGGAGCAATATTGCAGTACCTCACGCTGACACAGCACACGCAGTTGAGCCACATCACCTCGCTCCGTCGCATAGAAGAAGAGAAGTACGTGCGACTCGACAAGTTCACCGTACGCAATCTTGAGCTCATTGGTTCCATGAACGACGACGGCAGCAGCCTGCTCGATGTCATGGACCGCACGATATGCCCCATGGGCGCACGCTTGTTGCGCCGTTGGCTGTTGTTCCCACTGAAGGATGTCGACGCCATAAACCGTCGGCTCGATGTGGTGGAGTATTTCTTCCGCGAGCCAGACTTCCGCGACCTGATGGCATCACAGCTTAGGCAGATTGGCGACCTTGAACGCATCGTGTCGAAAGCGGCCGTCAGCCGCATAAACCCGCGTGAAGTCGTCGCGCTGAAGAACGCACTGACAGCCATACAACCCATAAAGGAAGCATGCCTCAATTCCTCAAATCCACTGATACAGAACATCGGCTCCAAGCTCGACTTCTGTGAGGAACTGCGTGCACGCATCGATCGCGAGGTGTCCGACAATCCTCCGCTGCTCGTTGCCAAAGGCGGCATCATAAAGAGCGGATACGACAGTGAGCTAGACGAACTGCGCCGCATAGCCTATTCGGGCAAGGACTATCTGCTGCAGATTCAGCAACGCGAGATTGAGACAACAGGCATCCCGAGCCTGAAGATTGGCTTCAACAACGTCTTCGGCTACTATATCGAGGTACGCAACGCACACAAGGACAAGGTGCCGCGCGAATGGATTCGCAAACAGACGCTGGTCAATGCCGAACGCTACATCACCGAGGAGCTGAAGGAATATGAGGAGAAGATACTCGGAGCAGAAGACAAGATCTTAGTGATGGAAGACACCCTGTTCCGCGAACTGCTGCAGGCCCTGTTGGAATATATACCAGCCATTCAGAACGACGCCGCACTGCTGGCACGCATGGATTGCCTGCTGTCGATGGCGACAGTGGCTGCCGACAACAAGTACATTCGTCCGGTGGTCTCCACCGACAACGTGCTCGATATACGTCAGGGACGCCATCCCGTCATCGAGAAGCAGCTGCCGCCGGGCGAGCAGTATGTGCCCAACGATGTGGAGCTCGACAGCGAGAAGCAGCAAATCATCATCATCACTGGTCCCAACATGGCTGGTAAGTCTGCCCTGCTACGACAGACGGCACTGATAGCACTGATGGCTCAGGTCGGGTCGTTCGTGCCGGCAGAGAGTGCACACATTGGCATCGTCGACAAGATCTTCACACGTGTAGGTGCCAGCGACAACATCTCCGTGGGCGAATCAACCTTTATGGTCGAGATGACCGAGGCTGCCGACATCATGAACAACCTGTCTCCACGCAGCCTTGTGCTGTTCGACGAGCTGGGACGTGGCACCTCCACCTACGACGGCATCTCTATTGCTTGGGCCATTGTGGAGTACATCCACAACAATCCCAAGGCACACGCCCGCACACTCTTCGCCACGCACTATCACGAGCTTAACGAGATGGAGAACCTGTTTCCACGCATCAAGAACTACAACGTGTCGGTACGCGAGGTTGGCAATCAGGTCATCTTCCTACGCAAGCTGGAACGTGGCGGCAGCGAGCACTCATTCGGAATACATGTAGCCAAGATTGCCGGAATGCCGGCATCAATCGTGAAGCGTGCCAACGAAGTGCTGAAGACGCTGGAGAAAGGACAGGGACAAGGTCCCGTAGGCAAGCCGCAAATCGACGGCAGTCAGGAAGGCATGCAGCTCAGCTTCTTCCAGCTCGACGACCCTGTGCTGTGCCAGATTCGCGACACTATCCTCAATCTCGATGTCGACAACCTCACGCCCATTGAGGCTCTCAACAAGCTCAACGACATCAAGCGAATACTGAAAGGGAAATAAAGTGATGCCGCAGGCGTCGACTAATCACGAGCCTGCATTCTCTTGCATCTCACATCATTAATCAGTCGGACTGTGCCACTGCTTCTGTCATCTCACTCCATCCAGTCCTCCTTGTTGTCCTCGTTAATCAGGACTGACGTACCGACTAGTCGGTACTGGAGTACCGAGCGTATGGGACGGTCGTCCCAACTAATCGGTACAGGGCATACGACTATATGTCTTTGCTCCGAGAATATATAGGACATGGATACCTTACCTGGGGTTTCCACTCCGGTTAAACGGAGGGTATGCACGCAACACGTAAGTCACTCTTCCAAATAGCGGCTGTCGTCCTGACTGTCGTCGGTGCCGTCCGACAGGCGCTGATGCTGCAAGGCATGCAGTTGCTTCACGAACAACTCGTCGTGCTTTATGCGCTTCAATGCCGCTTGTGCAGCGTTCTGTTGCGACTCCTTCTTGGAGTATCCTTCGCCGTCACCGGCGACAAGTCCTTCTATTATGGCTTCCGAGTGGAATGTCGGACTGTTGCCTGCATCGACTGATTGGTCCACGAGGTTGAACGCCATCACGAACTTGTGGCGCTGGCACCACTCCAGGAGTCTCGACTTGTGGTTCTGCTCCAGTCGTGCCATCTTCTCAATGTCGATGTAGTCGCGCATAATCCTGTCTCTGATGAACCTCAGGCAGTACGCGTAGCCGCGGTCCAGATAGATGGCACCCACCAATGCCTCAAAAGCATTGCCGAACATGTTGTTGTTGTGCGTCGTGCTGTGCTGGGTGAATCTCGTCAACTTGTCCAGCCCCATGCGCACTGCCAGGTCGTTCAGCGTCTCCCTCTGCACAATCTTCGACCGTGTGTTCGTCAGGAACCCTTCGCCCTTCTGGCTGTAGCGGTCGAACAGTATGTCGCTGACCACAGCCTCGAGCACAGCGTCGCCCAGATACTCCAGGCGCTCGTTGTTGACCGGTCGTCCCTTCTGCTTGTGCAGCGAGTTCGACTTGTGCAGCAGTGCCACGCGATAGTACTTCAGGTCGTGCGGCATGAAGCCCAGCATGCGGTAGAAAACAAGATAGGACTGCCTGTCCTTGCGGAACGGCAATCCTATCCTGTATATGATATCCTCAAACACCCCGTTCTTCTTACTCAGAGTACTTCTTTATCAGCAGGCACGCATTGTGTCCGCCGAAGCCGAACGTGTTCGACAGAGCCACATTGACCGTACGCTTCTGAGCCTTGTTGAAGGTGAAGTTCAGGTTGTAGTCGATGTTCTCGTCCTTGTCATCTTCCTCGTGGTTGATGGTCGGCGGCACGATGTCGTCTCTCACCGACAGAATGCAGACGATGGCTTCGGCTGCACCGGCAGCGCCAAGCATGTGTCCTGTCATCGACTTCGTCGAGCTGATGTTGAGCTTGTAGGCGTGTTCGCCGAAGACGGCTTGTATCGCCTTCGCCTCAGAAATGTCACCCACCGAGGTGGATGTGCCGTGCACGTTGATGTAGTCCACATCCTCCGGACGCATTCCTGCGTCTTCCAGCGCGTTCTGCATCACGAGCTTGGCTCCCAAGCCTTCGGGGTGCGATGCTGTGAGATGATAAGCGTCGGCCGACATGCCTTCGCCCACAATCTCTGCATAGATCTTCGCTCCGCGAGCCTTGGCGTGTTCCAGTTCCTCCAGTATCAGGCAGCCGGCACCCTCGCCCATCACGAAGCCGTCACGGCTTCCGCTGAACGGTCTTGATGCCGTCTCCGGACTGTCGTTGCGTGTCGACAGGGCATGCATGGCGTTGAATCCGCCCAGTCCGCCTGCCGAGATAGCAGCCTCAGCACCACCGGACACGATGACGTTTGCCTTGCCCAGCCTAATCAGGTTGAAGGCATCAGCCACGGCTGTGGTCGATGTGGCGCAGGCAGAAGCGGTCGAATAGTTGGGACCGTGAAAACCATACATGATGGAGATCTGTCCTGCCGCAATGTCCGAAATCATCTTGGGGATGAAGAATGGGCTGAACTTCGGGCCCTGGTCCAGATGCTGGTGGTAGTAGCCCTCTTCTTCCTCGAATGTCTGTATTCCGCCTATTCCCGAGCCGAATACGACACCGATTCTGTTCAAGTCTTCTGTCTGGAGGTCAAGACCCGAGTCTTCTATAGCCTGCTTTGCAGCCACCACGGCATACTGGGTGTAAGGGTCCATTTTTCGGACTTCCTTACGATCCAGATAATCCGTAGCATTGAAATTCTTTACTTCGCAAGCAATGTGGGTCTTGAAAAGAGAGGTGTCAAAGTGAGTTATTTTGCCGCAGCCGCTCACTCCCTTCAGGAGGTTGTCCCAGAAATCCTTGACGGTATTTCCCAGTGGTGTGACGGCTCCGAGTCCTGTAACGACAACTCTTTTTAATTCCATACTTGACAACTATTGTGTGTAGTGTGTGTGGATTCCTTATTTCTGGTTTGCCTCAATGTAGGCAATGGCGTCGCCGACAGTTGCAATCTTCTCTGCCTGGTCGTCAGGAATTGTCAATCCGAATTCCTTCTCAAACTCCATGATGAGTTCTACTGTATCCAGTGAATCTGCACCCAAATCGTTTGTAAAGCTTGCCTCCGGCTTAACTTCAGACTCCTCTACACCTAACTTGTCGACAATGATTGCCTTTACCTTTGATGCAATATCTTCTGCCATAATTTCTGTTTTTTAGTTTTGTTATTGTTTATATTTGTTTTCATGTAGCCGCTGCTACAGCAAAACCTGGCATTTCGAAAGGCAAAAACTGTCGATTGTTTATTTTTACCTTAAGATTTGCTTAATTTTGCGGTGCAAAGGAAAAGACTTTTATCTATCCCCACAAATATTTGATTGAATAAATGCCGTTTTTTGCACACAAGGCACGGTGTTGTGCATGTGCATACGGTTCAAGAAAGGTCACATAAATATATATGAACATCGCAATACTTGCCTCAGGCAACGGCAGCAACGCCGAGAACATCATCAACAGCTTCCGCGACAGCTCGACGGTAAATGTCAGCCTCATAGCGACAAACGTCCGTGGCGCCTACGTCCTAGAGCGTGCCAAGAACCTCGGCATCCCCAGCGTCTACTTCTCCAAGCACTTCTGGCAGGACGGACAGGCCATAGCAGCCTTCATGCGCCAGCAGGACATCAGCCTCATTGTGCTGGCAGGCTTCCTTGCCAAGATTCCCGACGCCCTCATCCACGAGTGGCGCGGACGCATCATCAACATCCACCCCTCGCTGCTGCCCAAGTTCGGCGGCAAGGGCATGTATGGCGACCGTGTGCACGAAGCCGTGATTGCTGCCGGCGAGAAGGAGAGCGGCATCACCATCCACCATATCAACGACCGCCTCGACGAAGGCCAAGTCATTGCGCAATACCGTTGCGAGGTCCGTTCCGACGACACGCCCCACACACTGGCACAGCGTGTCCACGACCTCGAATACCGCTACTATCCCCAAGTCATCGCCATGCTGGCAGAGAAGATGAAGGAGTAGGCTGGGGCAAGATTACTTAACACTAATTACCCATCACCCGACACCGCAGGTGCCGGCAGGTTTCAAGGGCATCTTGTCCCAGTAGAGGAGGGGTGGTATTAGTTGCATACTACAAGATATGAGAGAGGCGTGCCGAAAACTCGACACGCCTCACGTTCTTAACATGTGGCAGGAAGATGATTCTTGCCCATGTCCCAAAGCATTACTTCCAGTACGGTGTCTGAACGAAACGTCCTGCTGCAGTCTGCAACTCGGTCAGTGGAACAGGATATGTCACCCACTTCTCGTTGTAGGGGTTCGTATACTTGTTGATGTATTGGTTCTCATAGTCGCGGAACTTATTGAGCTCGTTGGCTGCTATGCCCCAACGGGCAAGGTCGAACCAGTGGTGTCCTTCCATACCAAACTCTGCACGATATTCACGCTGAAGTGCTGTGGTGGCAGTCTCTTTTGTGAACGGAGTGGTGTAGAGACCAATGCGATAGTTGGCTACAGTACCTGTCACAGTACGACCATTCGCCTTGTCGTCCAATGTGTAGCCGGTAGGGGTGTCCAAGCCTGCTGCGGTGTAGTATGTCTCATTGTCGGCTGCCAAAGGCACACTGTTGCCGGCACGCTTACGCACCTGATTGATGAGGTCTTGTGCTTTGGTGAGGTCGTTATCGTGTATAGCCACCTCAGCACGCATAAGCAGGATCTCTGCATAGCGAATCCAGTGGTAGTTCTTTGCTGATGATACGGCAACTGTGGCTACTGATGTGGAACCACGGTCGGAAATGAACGGCAGGTTCTTCTTGTTCATGTAGACACCGCCATTGCTCGTGTCGCGCACCCATAAAGATGCTTTTGCTGTCACAGGCACGCCATAGTCGAGGAACGGAACGCCGAAACGGCCGATGCACTCTTCAATACGCGGGTCGGTATAGGTCGTAAGGTCCGATACAATGTCATCGCCTTCCTTGTGGCTCAGAGGTTCGCGGCTGGCATAATCGGCTGCAGGCAGACCATTCTCGTCTACAATAAATGTGTTGGCGAAGTTGTATGTAGGCTGGTAGAAGCCCCAACCACCGACACCGGATGCACCAGGCTGACCAATAGCAGAAGTGTAGCTCTGTGAATTGGTGCTTGTCTGTGTACCGCTGATTGTAGCCTGAATGTCGATCACAGACTCACCGGTCCAGTCGGATGTCTCAGCATTGAACAGCTCTGCATAGCTGTCTGCCAATCTGTATCGCTGTCCTTTGGCGTCGACACCATTATTGATAATGTCGTCAAGCAGAGTCTTGCAGTCATTCCAGTGGTCGGCATTGCCGTTCATTGTGGCACCGTCGACATAAGGAGACGACCAATACAGATACAGCTTAGCCAGCAGTGCCTTTGCCATCCATGAGGTAGCACGGCCATATTCGCCTTCGCCCCATGTGGCTGGCAGCTTGTCGATAGCTTCCTTGAGGTCTGCCTCAACATCCTTCCAGATGAAGATTGCGTTGCCACTCTCATCGACATTGGTAATTTGTGGATCGGTGCTTGCCTCGTAAGCCTCGAGCGACACATACGGGAATGCTGCACCAAATACGCGTATAGCCTCAAAGTTCCAGAAGCTCTTGATGAACAGAGCTTGTCCTTCCACCTCGTCTTTGTTTGGCAGTGCGTCACCCAACTTCTTGGCAATCGACAAAGCGTTGTTGGCACGCTTTATTCCCTCGAAGGCTGCATTCCACTTAGCCAACAGATAGGAGTTTGAGCTTGAGAATGCAAAGATCTCCAACTGCGTCAGGTCGGGCTGGTCGGTCGACTGCGAACCTTTGTTGGCATCTGCCCCGGCGATGTCGCCGAACGACCAGTTGCTGGGAGATGCTCCACCCATCCACTGTGCCTGTGTCATGCTGTACATTGAAGCGTATGCTCCTGTCAGCACGTAGTCAACACCTTCGGCGGTTGTCAGTGTTCCCTCACTAACTGTTCCTGCCGGATCGAGCTCCAGGAAGCTGTCACCACAACTTGCCAGCGACAGTGAACCAAGAGCCAATGCTGAATATAATATTGCTTTTTTCATATTGTGTCTTAGTATTAATGTTGTTAGTTAATCGTCTTGAGCTCGTCCCTTAGAAGGGAGGCCGGCTGTTGTCACCAGCCTCCACCTGTCTATGTAATGGCTCAATTTCTCTTCTTAGAAGTCGATGTTGACACCGAACAGATACTGACGCGGCATACCGTACGAACCGTAGTCGACACCCTTCATCATATCGTTAGAGTTTCCGTAACCGTCGTCTGAACGAACTTCAGGATCAAGACCGTCGTAGCCGGTGATGGTGAAGACGTTTGCCAACTGTGCATAGAGACGTATGCGGCTGAAACCAATCTTGCTGACAATCTTCTTAGGCAGTGAGTAGCCAATGGTGAGAGTCTGCATGCGGAGGTAAGAACCGTCCTGCACATAGTGTGAGTGCGACTCGGTGTTCTCTGCGCTGGTGTCGCCGTAGACCCAAAGAGGCAGTGTGCCATTAGGATTGGTCTCAGGATCCCATGCCTGGTTGACGCGCTCGTAAGAGTAAGTGTTGCCCAATGCACCCCAGAGAGTGTAGTACTCATAGTGCTTGTAGAGGTCGTTGCCGATAGAATAGTACAGATATGTACTCAGATCCCAATCCTTCCATGTCAAGCCAATGTTGACGCCACCGGTGAGGTCGGGATGAGGATTACCGATGATAGCCTTGTCGTTACCATCAATCTTACCGTCGTTGTTGGTATCTTTCCACTTGTAGTGACCAACCCATGACTCAGCCGATTCTTTCAGTGACTCGTAGTCTGCAACACCGAACGGCACGACGTTCTGTCCTGCATCGTTCTTGTAGTTCAAGACTTCCTCTGTCGACTTGTAGATGCCATCGTCGACATATCCGTAGAACATTGCTACCGGTTGTCCCACCTTGGTAACATTGATCTGGCTGATACGTGTAGAGGTGTAGAGGTCTGAAGATGCGAGCTTTGTAACCTCGTTCTTGTACCAAGATGCGTTAGCATTGATGTTATAGCTTACCTGACCAATCTTGTCACGCCATCCAACCTGGAAGTCGATACCGGTGTTCTTCATGTTACCGATATTGATGTTAGGCTTGTTGCCGAGACCCGCTGCACCTGTCCAGTTGGCAGACACGAGCATGTCTGATGTCTTCTTTATGTAGAAGTCGATGTTTGCGGTCAACTTGCTGTTGAATGCAGTGAGGTCGATACCTGCATTGAGCATCTTCACTGTCTCCCACTTGGCATTCGAGTCACCTAAGTTCTGAATGCCATAGCCCGTATTGGCTCCTGAGTTAACACCGGCAATGCCGTAGAGATAGCGGCTGTCGTTGCTATACTGGAATGCGTAGTTATAGGCACCAATATTGGAGTTACCCGTTGTACCGTAACCTGCACGGATCTTCAGGTCGTCCAACCATGAAGAGCGAGCCTGCTCGAGGAACTTCTCATCAGAGATACGCCAGCCGAGAGAGATTGATGGGAATGTACCCCAACGGTTCTTGCTTGCGAACTTCGAAGCTGCATCGCGACGTACTGTCAATGTAGCCAAGTACTTGCCCTTATAAGAGTAGTCGGCACGTCCGAAGTAGCCGAACATAGTGAACTTGCTTGGGTAGGAACCAGAGACACTCATCGTAGAGCCGCTACCGTTGCTCAGGGTCCATGTGTTCGGGTCGCGCTCGAAGACGTAGTCGTAGGATGTACCAGACATGTTCTTACCGATACCCGACTTCAAGGCTTCTGTACCCAACATCACTGTGATGTCGTGGTCGTCGGCAACCGTGAACTTATAGTTGGCTGTGTTTGTCCATTGCCAGCCAAGCTGCCAGTTCGCAGACTCTGACAAGTAGTTGCGAGAACGACCTTCCTTATCGTAAGCGATAGTCTTCTCGTTCATCGTGGTGCTCCATCCACCCATGATGTTGACTGAGAACTGTGTACGCAGTGTCAAGCCCTTTATCCATGGGTCTTTCAATTCTGCGAATACTGCAGACTGCATACGGAACATGCGGCTGTTGTCGTTCTTTGAGTTGACGACCGACGACAATGCGGAAGAGTTTCGTCCACCGCCGCCCTGTGAACCGCCAAAGTCGCCACCGACATTGTAGGCAGGAACCCAAGAGTTCATGGTATAGGTCTGTCCGAATGTGCTACTATCACCCTGACGGCCACGCTCACCAGTCATTGTCATTACAGATGCATTGGTGTTCTGACCGATTGTGAAGTGCTTTGTCGGGTTGAACGTGGTGTTGGCACGCAAGCTGTAACGCTCGAAGCTGGAGCTCTTGATGGTACCCTGACGGTTCATGTAGCCGAGAGAGATAGCATACTGGCCTTTCTCGCCACCACCCTGAACAGAAAGCTCATGGTTATGTGAGATACCGGTCTGTGTCACCATGCCGTACCAGTCCGTACCTGCACGCGCTTCTTCTTCAGAACCTCCGAGGACATCCTTTATATAATAGTATGCCGACAGAGCATAGGAGTTACCACCATCAGCCTGATATGCGTTGACCATGTTCTTATAGAGCGAACCATCGCTATAGCTGCCGCCGAAGCGTGCTTCAGCCTGTGCTATCGACAGTCCATTAGGAACAATGGTGTAGGGCATTTCAAGGTCATGCTGCACCCAATTGCCACTGGCATCTTTCGAATAGGAATTGCCAAACTGGTTGTGTGCAAATGAGTCGGAAGCCGGATTGCCACCACGATAGGTGTAGAGGTTGTATTGTGACTTTTGGATTGCCTTCATGAAGTCCCATGCACCAAGAGTGTTGTAGCCATCATTAGCCATTGTAGAAGCCGAGATGTAACCACTATAGGATAC
>CAYXLA010000011.1:0-20591 GCA_964465765.1 uncultured Bacteroidaceae bacterium
CAAACGTTTGCGATGGCACTTTCTTATATAAGACTTTGCCATTTCTTATATAAGCGTTAGACCGCGACATTACACGCCTTCTCACTGTGCTCCTGCATCGGCGGTGGAGTCGGCATGCAGAGTCAGCTCCATGAGTTCGGACATCGGACCGTTGAAGACATTGAGATCGACCGGTCCACGTATGCCATCGACACTGCCCACATCGGTGTGTTGCCAGAACTCCCAGTGACCGGCATAGCGCACGGAGTCGACATAGTAGTGGGCTATCCAATATGGATACTTGTCGAACATGGCATCGCTGAGATAGCGTTCACGGAACTTGTACGACGTGTAGAGTATCGGCGTCACGCCATAGTAGGCTTCGACAATGTCGAGCCATGTCTTTACCGAGGTCTTGATGTCGGTGCCAGAAGACTTGCGTCCTACAGTCTCCACATCGAGCACAGGTGGCAGATCGCCCGGCTGCAGCTGCACCTGACTGATGAAGAACTGTGCCTGCTTGCGTGCATCGGTCGTGGGAATGAAGTAATGGTATGCACCACGGATGAAGCCGCTGGCACGTGCCTGTGCGAAGTTACTGCTGAAGGTGGAGTCGATATAGTCGCCGCCTTCGGTAGCCTTGAGGAAGATGAACTGTATGGGAGAGTTCGGGTCGTCGCGGTTGGTGCACAGCAGTGGCCAGTCTATAGTGCCCTGATAGTGGGATATGTCGATGCCGTGGACATTATAGTTGCATGGGATGCACACGCCATAGTTCTTATAGCCGTTGCACTGCTTCCAGCGATAGAGATTGGGCGAGATGACAAGGACGTAGAAGCCTGCAGCGAAGAGCACGACTATGGCTACGGCGATGACATTGCGCATAGTGGCAGACATTGACATGCCTCCATTGCCTTTGCGTTGTACCTGCTTTCTGCCCTTGACGGACCTGCCACGTCCCTGCCCTGCAGTAGACTTGGGCTTGCTGACTGATGTGCCGTTGCCTTTCATCGGGATACAAAAATAAGACTTTTTGTTGTGAACGTGATTCGTCCGACAACAAAAAGTCTTAACTCAAAATAGGTGTAATCTCTGCGGACTGCCTAAGCAGCATCCGCAGAGTCACTCCTTATGCCTGCTCCAGCTGCAGTGTCTTTGTAGGCTGGTCGCAAACCTCTGACGGGCCGAAGTACTGAATAGGACCAGGATAAACAAAGGCTGTCTGCTTTGCCCACTCAGCACGGTGTGCTGCAAGAGCCTTGAATGGTTTGCCGTTGAGGTCGACGAGAGCCTTGCGGATGACAGGCTTCATCTCGCCATTGCGACGCTCCATGTTGAACATCATGGTGATTGGAATACCACCTGCAATCCACTTGTCGGCAGGAGCCGTAAGGTTCTTGACAGATGCCATGTAGCCAGTCTTGCCGTTAGCAATGAGGGCAGATGCTGTGACGCCGAGCGAGTAGCAGTAGTCTGCATCGAAGTTCGACGGAGCAGCGCAGCGGCCTTCGTAGCCGAAGAAGTGGTGCAGAGCAGAGAACTTGCCTACATACTTGCCTTCCTTCTTCCATGCTGCGAGCTTGTTGCCTACCATCTCAGAGAGCAACTTCTCGGTCTCGATGAGAGAAACCTGTACGTTTCCGTGCGGGTCGCGCTCGAGCGACAGCTGACGTGCAACACCTTCGGGCAGAGAAGCATAGATAGCTGCATTTGCCTCCGATAGATGGTCGATGATGTATTGACGCTGCTGGTTGTGAGCAACCTTGGCAAACTCCTCACCGTTCTTAGCAAGCAGGTCGTTGAGCTCTGCTATGAGTCGCTTCATTGCAGGAATGAACTCGATGAGTCCTTCAGGAATGAGCACTGTACCGAAGTTGTTGCCCTCGGCTGCGCGGTCTGCCACGGTCTGTGCGATTGATGTTACGATGTCGTCGAGAGAGAGATCCTTTGCCTCTACCTCCTCGGATATTATGGTGTAGTTAGGCTGTACCTGCAGTGCGCACTCCAGTGCGATGTGCGAAGCCGAACGTCCCATCAGCTTGATGAAGTGCCAGTACTTGCGTGCAGAGTTGCAGTCGCGCTCGATGTTGCCGATGACCTCAGAGTAGGTCTTGCAGGCTGTGTCGAAGCCGAACGAAGTCTCAATCTGGTCGTTCTTGAGGTCGCCGTCGATGGTCTTGGGGCAACCTATCACCTGGATGCCATACTTCTTTGCAGCATAGTACTCTGCAAGTACGCAAGCGTTGGTGTTGGAGTCGTCACCGCCGATGATGACCAGAGCCTTGATGTTGAGCTCCTTAAGAATCTCGTAGCCCTTCTCGAACTGATCTTCCTTCTCCAGCTTTGTACGGCCAGAACCAATGATGTCGAAACCACCAGTGTTGCGGTATTCGTCGATATAGTCGGCTGTCAGCTCCTTATAGTTATGGTCTACCAGACCGCCAGGACCCATCAAGAAGCCATACAGACGGTTGGCAGGATTCAGCTTCTTCAGTCCGTCGAAGAGTCCGGAGATAACATTGTGTCCACCTGGAGCCTGTCCGCCAGACAGGATGACGCCAACATTCATAGGAGCGAATGTCGATGCCTCGTTGGTGTTCTCGAACTTGATGAGCGGCATTCCGTAGGTATTCGGGAAGAGCTTCTTGATTTCTTCCTGATCGGCTACCGACTGCGTAGGCTCGCCGGCAACAGCCTTGACGTTGCCCTGCAGACCCTTTGGAAGCTTGGGCTGATAGGCAGCCCTTGCGATTTGCAATGCACTTTTTGTCATTTTGTTTGAATCTATTTAAGGATTGTGAATTGTCTTTATTCCCTTCGTTATGGGGTTGCAAATTTCTTCTTTTTTATCCACAAAAGCAAATAAACAGTGATTACGCAATAAATTTTGCCCCGAAGAGAACAATGTCTTGTTTTTTTCATACATTTGCTGAAACGCTTTATGCAGGTTCTAAAAAACATTTATAAAAACACACCTTTAACCTAATACTGTCATGGCCAATAGAAAAGAACTGAAGAAGTACGTCAACGACGTGGCCGGAAACCTGTTTGCAGATTGTCTGGCAACAAAACTGTATGTCAAGAATGTAAACCCCATCTTGGCTGATGAGGTTCTTTGCAGGATTCTGAAATTCCGTGAGGAATTCACCTGCAGAATCTGTCATACCGAACCGGGTAACGTAAAAGGCTTCTACAGGAAGTTCCGTGAGGACTTCAACGAAGAGGCACGAAACATCGTGGATGCCATAGACAGTCTGGGCTAAAGAGCAAAACACAGACAAAGAAAAGAGGGACAGAGATGAGACAGAAATTATTCAGCTTTATATACTTCAAACTGCTGGGATGGAAGACTAACATCACCGTGCCCTTTGAAGACAAGTGTGTGATTTGCGCTGCGCCGCATACCTCGAACTGGGACTTGTTTATAGGCAAGCTGTTCTATGGTGCAATAGGCAGACGCGCCAGCTTCATGATGAAGAAGGAGTGGTTTGCCTTCCCGCTGGGTGCATTCTTCCGCAGCATTGGCGGCATACCCGTTGACCGCGGAAAGAGGCAGAGCCTCACGGAGCAGATGGCAGAACGTTTTGCCGAATGCAGTGAGTTCAATCTCGCCATTACACCAGAGGGTACGCGCAAGGCCAACCCTAACTGGAAGCGCGGGTTCTACTACATTGCCCTGAAAGCCAATGTGCCCATAATGCTCATTGGAATAGACTATGCACGCAAGACCATTGAGTGCACCAAGACGCTACATCCCTGCGGCGACTACGAAAAGGATATTGCCGAGATAAAGGACTACTATCGTCCTTTCCACGGCAAACATCCCGAGAACTTCGCACTATAAGGCGGGTTCTATAAATAGACCTCAACAATAGCCTTGCAATCAAGCAAGGCTTATTTGTAGAGCCTGTTATAGTGGAATGTATTCCACAAACGCTTCCATTGCTTCGTAGCATGCCAAGCCGAGCTTGTCGTAGAGCGAAGCAGTGTTGCGGTTGCGTTCTTCGCTGCGTTGCCAGAACAGGCGTTCGTCATTGCCCATATACGGTGCACTCTCCATCTGCGATTGATGCTTCAGTATGGAGTTGCGCTTTGCACGCAGCTCTTCAGGACTGATGGGCACGGTCATCTCGATGTCTTCTATCTCCCACTCTGCCCATGCACCGCGATACATCCAGATGCGGCATTCCTTGAGCCAGTCGGCCTTGGCTTCTTTCTCAAGGTCAATGGCAGCAAGCACAGCGTCGGTACATACACGGTGTGTGCCGTGTGGGTCGGCCAAATCGCCTGCCACGAATATCTGGTGCGGACGTATCTCCTGCAGCAGATGGCGCACAATCTCCACGTCTTCCTTGCCAAGCGGATTCTTCTGGATGCGTCCTGTCTCGTAGAACGGCAGGTCGAGGAAGTGGACATGGTCGAGTGGAATGTTGTTGTAGGTACATGCTGTGCGGGCTTCGCCACGGCGTATCAGTCCTTTGATGGTCAGTACGTCGCGTGTGTCGATGTCACCGTCTTTCTTGTTGAGCAGGAACTTCTTTATCTCCTTGTACTTCTGCTTAATGACTTCGTCCTGACTGTCACAGAACAGCTGGTTGAAGCCATTGATGAAATGCAGGAAGCGTGTCACCTCTTCATCGCCAACAGCAATGTTGCCGCTGGTCTCATAAGCAACATGCAGGTCGTGGCCTTGCTGCTTCAGGCGGCGTATGGTTCCACCCATCGATATCACATCGTCGTCAGGATGCGGAGAGAACACAATCACGCGCTTTGGATATGGCAATGCACGCTCCGGACGATAGGTGTCGTCGGCATTGGGCTTGCCGCCAGGCCATCCGGTGATGGTGTGCTGCAGGTCGTTGAAGATCTTTATGTTGACATTGTATGCCGAGCCATAGAGCGCCAGCAGTTCGCTAAGTCCGTTCTCGTTATAGTCTTTGTTGGTAAGCTTCAAGATGGGTTTGCCCGTCTTCTGGCACAACCACACGATGGCGGTGCGTATCAGCTTGTCGGTCCAGTCGCATGAGGTCACGAGCCATGGATGGTGTATGCGCGTGAGTTGTGCTGCTGCTCCGAGGTCGAGCACCACCTGGGCATTGTTGTGTGTCTGCAGGAACGATGCGGGGATGGTGTCTGTAACCGGTCCTTCCACACAGGCTTTCACCATGTGGGCTTTGGCTTCGCCCCATGCCACGAGTATTATCTTGCGTGCCGACAGTATGGTGTGTACGCCCATGGTTATTGAGCTGACGGGCGGATTGGATGCGAACGAGCGTGCCGCCTCGGTGCGGCTCTCGCTGTCGAGGAGTATCAGTCGTGTGGTGGAATTGATACGCGAGCCCGGCTCGTTGAATCCGATGTTGCCCACGCGTCCCAATCCAAGCAGTGCGATGTCTATGCCGCCAAAGCCCTCAATGCGTTGTTCGTACATGCTGCAGAAGCTGTAGATGTCGTCCTGATTGAGTGTTCCGCGAGGACTGAACACGTTCTGTGGGTCTATGTCGACTTTATCGAGCAACAGCTCGTGCAGTGCCTGCAGGTTGCCGCCAGGAATATTGTCTGCCAACGGATAGTATTCGCACAGATTGAAGACCACGACATTGCGGAAGCTCAAGCCTTCGGTCTCGTGCATGCGCACCAGTTCGGCATAGACCTGACGGAATGTGGTGCCTCCCGCAAGGGCAAGCACGCACATGTTGCCTGTATTCTGGTGGTTTTTGATGGTTGAAGCTATGGTTTGTGCGATGCTAACCACTGCTTCTTGTTCTGTTCGGTATATGTCTGTTGGAATCTTTTCAAGGCGTGTAAGCACGCTGCACTCGAATGCGTTCGACGGACGGTAGTACTTCTCGTCGACATGGTTTAGCGAGAGTTGTGACGTAAGGTTTGTTCTCATAGATTTCTCCATATATATAATGTATGCCTTCGCATTGCGGCTTCATGATGCCGTGCTAGGCGGCACAAAAATAGCAAATACACTTCTGACGGCAAGCAGCAAAAAATGTATTTTACTACTTTTGCACGTCCAACCACAGTCATAATGAGAAGCCTGAAAATACACCTTATTATATTATGTCTTCTTGCGGTGTCTCTGCCGTCGGCAGCACAAGATGCCGCCACCATGCTGAAAGGACGCATCGAGAACTATCTGTCGACCTACCAGAATCCGGAAATCAAGCTGGAGAAGCTCGGCGTGGACAGCATACGCACCGACGCGCAAGAGAAGACACTGCGCATCTATCTGAACACAACATTTGCCTATCAGCCCTTCAGGCGTGTCACCGTAGCGGGCATATATCAGGACATTCAGCCGCTTGTGCCCGAAGAACTGTCCGACTACAGTCTGTCGATCTATGCCGACCGTTATCGTCTGGAAGACCTCATACCGAACTACTATCTTGCCAATAAAGACCGCAGCAGACTGTTTGACAGCAAGCTCGACTATAAGGGAAAGCCCTGGGTCCGGGACATTTCGCGCCAGTATCAGGCAGAGCAAGGACTTGAGGGACGACATATTGCCTTGTGGCAAAGTCACGGCAAGTATTACTTGGCACGTCAGAAGCGATGGGCATGGCAGCGTCCTAGGATGTACTGCACAAGCGAAGACATATTCACGCAGTCGTTCGTCGTGCCGTACATCATACCGATGTTGCAGAATGCAGGAGCCGTAGTCTTCACGCCACGCGAACGCGACACACAGCGCAATGAAGTCATCGTCGACAACGACGGCAACCTGTCGGGCTCGTACAGCGAGTCGCAGTACGTAGAGGCAGAAAGCAGCCAAAGCAGTTGGATGACAGCCGACGGCAGTGGCTTCGCACATCGTCAGCGCGTCTACCGTCAAGGCGACAATCCCTTCCGCGACGGCACATCACGTTATGCCTTCACCGAGAAGAGGCCGACAGGAGCAAAGGCTCAATGGATTCCGGAGATTCCCGAGACCGGCGACTATGCCGTGTACGTGTCGTACCAGACGACGCCACGCAGCATCGACGATGCTCACTACACGGTCCATCATGCCGGTGGTGCCACGGAGTTCCACGTCAACCAACAGATGGGCGGAGGCACATGGGTCTATCTCGGAACATTCCGCTTCCCGAAAGGCAAGGATGCCAATGCTGCCATGGTGGAGCTGACAAACCAAAGCGACAACGATGGCGGAGTGGTCAGTGCCGATGCAGTACGCTTCGGTGGTGGCATGGGAAACATCGAGCGTGGAGGCAACACGAGCTCGCTGCCACGCTACATGGAAGGAGCACGCTATTGGGCTCAATGGGCAGGAATGAACGACACCATCTATTCGCACAGCACCAACGACTACAACGACGACCTCAATGCACGATCGCGAATGGTCAATTTCCTGTCGGGCGGCTCAATATTCAATCCGCAAGAACGTGGACTCAGTGTGCCTTTCGAGACTGTATTCTCCGTCCATAGCAATGCAGGATTCAACATGCAGGATTCCATATTCGGCACGCTCGGCATCTACACCACCGACAACAACAATGGACTGCTTGCTGCCGGTACAGACAGACTGACGTCGCGCGACCTTGCTGATTTGCTGCAGACACAAATAGTGAGTGACATCGAGCGTACATACCACGGCGGCTACTGGATACGACGTAGCATGTGGAACCGCAACTATAATGAGACGCGCGTGCCCGAAGTGCCATCTGCCATCATCGAGACGTTGTCGCATCAGAACTTCACCGACATGACCTTCGGCCACGACCCGAACTTCAAGTTCCTGCTCAGCCGTAGTATCTATAAAGGCATACTGCGCTATATCAACACACAACACGGACGTAGCTTCGTGGTGCAGCCCTTACCCGTCGAGGACTTCAGCATCGACTTCACGTCCGATGGTACTGATGCCATCAGCCTTTCGTGGCATGGCGTCGACGACCCTCTCGAGGAATCAGCCACTCCACAGAGCTACATTGTCTATACACGCATAGGTGACGGCGGCTTCGATAACGGCACACCCGTGCGTGGAGAGCACTACAGCATCGACATAGACCCGGGTGTCATCTACTCGTTCCGCGTCACTGCCGTCAACGAAGGCGGACAGAGTATGCCCAGCGAGACGCTGTCGGCATACCGCTCACCCGAAGAGCGTGCACGGGTGCTTGTGGTCAATGCTTTCGACAGGCTCAGTGGTCCTGCCATCGTGAACACTCCCGACAGCATCGGCTTCGACCTCGATGCCGACCCTGGCGTACCATATATATATAGTACATCCATAGGAGGACGGCAGACAAACTTCAGCCGTACACAAAAGGGCGACTCGCGTGGTGCAAGCGGCAGCGAATATGAAGGACTGCAAGTGGCTGGCAACACGTTCGACTTCCCATACGTTCACGGCACGGCAATAGCTGCTGCCGGCGGCTACAGCTTCACTTCGTGCAGTCGCAGTGCACTGGAGAAAGGACGCATCTCGCCCGAAAGGTATCAGGCACTCGACATCATCATGGGACTGCAGCGGCAGGACAGCACGATGCACGCTATTGGCAGTCGCACCTATCGTCTGTTTACGCCCGAACTACGCACAGTGCTGCGTGCATACAGCGAGATGGGCGGAGGCATCTTTGTCAGCGGAGCATACGTGGGACGTTCGCTTGACGGCAGTGCCGACACGTCTTTTGCACGCGACGTGCTGAAGTATAGCTACGGCATAGAGCACTCGAGCAACGGCAGCAACGTACGTGCCGAGGGCATGAGCCGCACTGTAGGCTTCACGGGAGCGCTGAACTCAGAACGCTATGCTGTGGTGTCGAGCGACGTGATTATGCCCGAAAACACGCAGGCATTCACATCGATGGTCTATAGCGACACGCGTCAGTCGGCAGCAGTGGCATATCAGGGCACGGACTATAGGAGCTTCGTCATGGGCTTTCCCTTCGAGGTCATCGACAACAGCGATGAGCAGATGCGCATCATGCGTGCCGTGCTGCGCTTCCTCACCGAGCGATAAAAAGAAGGGTGCATCATGGCTGTTCAGCCTTTTTGCACTACTTTTGCACAACCTTACGTTTATACATATATAGATATATGAAACTTTTCAATGGCAACAGATACACTCCTAACGGCTACTCCAAAGAGGTAGAAGCCAAGGTACAGGAGTGCATCAAGCGCGGCTACCACATGCCGAAGCGCAACATCCTGCGCACACAGGAGCAGATTGCAGGCATTCGTGAGGCAGCAAAGATTAATACAGCCCTGCTGGACTGCATCAGTGAGAACATACACGAAGGAATGACGTCGGCAGAGATAGACCATCTGGTATATGCCTTCACCACCGACCATGACGCCATTCCGGCACCGTTCCTCTATGAGGGATTCCCCAAGAGCGTGTGCGTTAGCGTCAATGACGTCGTGTGCCACGGAATTCCAAACACCAAGCAGGTGCTCAAGAGCGGCGACATCGTCAACGTCGACGTGTCGACAATCTACAAAGGCTTCTTCGCCGATGCTTCACGCATGTACTTGATTGGTGAGGTTAAACCCGAGCTGCAGAAGCTGGTGCAGGTGACACGCGAATGTCGTGACCTCGGCATCAAGGCAGCACAGCCTTGGGCACGTTTGGGCGACATAGGAGCCGTGATACAGCAGCATGCCGAGAGCAACGGCTACAGCGTGGTACGTGCTCTGTGCGGTCATGGTTGCGGCATCAAGTTCCACGAAGATCCTAACGTGAACCACTATGGCAAGGCAGGAACGGGCATGGTACTGGTGCCGGGAATGACGTTCACCATAGAACCGATGATAAACATGGGTACATACGAAGTGTTTGTCGACGAGGAAGATGGCTGGACTGTCTATACCGACGACGGACAGCCTTCGGCACAGTGGGAGAGCCAGATACTGATCACCGAAAACGGCAACGAAATACTGACACAGTAAACTTCTCTTCATCCATACACACACTTACAGACATCCACTAACCCGCGACAATGGAGAACATACGCAATTTCTGCATCATAGCCCATATAGACCACGGCAAGTCCACGCTGGCCGACCGTCTGCTTGAATACACGCACACCATACAGATCACCGAAGGACAGATGCTGGACGACATGGATCTGGAGCGCGAACGTGGCATCACCATAAAGAGCCACGCCATACAGATGGAGTACAGCTACAAGGGACAGGACTACACCCTGAACCTGATTGACACTCCGGGACACGTCGACTTCAGCTATGAGGTGTCGCGCTCCATCGCCGCATGCGAAGGAGCACTGCTTGTGGTGGATGCTTCGCAAGGCGTGCAGGCCCAGACCATTTCGAATCTGTATATGGCACTTGAGCACGACCTGGAGATTATACCCGTCATCAACAAGTGTGACATGCCAAGCGCCATGCCCGACGAGGTTGAGGACGAGATTGTGGAACTTCTGGGCTGCAAGCGCGAAGAGATTATACGCGCATCGGCAAAGACTGGACTGGGTGTGGAGGAAATACTCAACGCCATAGTGGAGCGTGTGCCCCACCCTAATGGCGATGCCAATGCACCGTTGCAAGCATTGATATTCGACTCTGTCTTCAACTCCTTCCGCGGCATCATTGCCTACTTCAAGATCGAGAACGGCACGCTCCACAAGGGCGACCACGTGAAGTTCTTCAACACCGGCAAAGAGTATGATGCCGACGAAATAGGCGTGCTGAAGATGGACCTTGTGCCACGCGATGAGATGCACACAGGCGATGTGGGCTACATCATTTCGGGCATCAAGACCAGCACCGAAGTGCGTGTTGGTGATACCATTACGCACGTCTCCAACCCGTGCAAGGAAGCCATTTCAGGCTTCGAAGAGGTGAAGCCAATGGTGTTTGCTGGCGTCTACCCCATCGCACCTGAGGACTTCGAGAACCTGCGCTCGTCGCTCGAGAAGCTGCAGCTGAACGATGCTTCGCTGACCTTCCAGGCAGAGAGCTCGCAGGCTTTAGGCTTCGGCTTCCGTTGCGGCTTCCTCGGACTGCTGCACATGGAGATTGTGCAGGAACGTCTGGACCGCGAGTTCGACATGGATGTCATTACCACGGTGCCCAATGTGTCGTACAACATCTACGACAAGCACGGCAACATGACCGAGGTGCACAACCCTGGCTCCATGCCCGACCCTACGACCATCGACCACATTGACGAGCCGTTCATACGAGCATCAATCATCACCGCCACCGACTACATCGGTCCCATCATGACGCTTTGCCTCGGCAAGCGCGGCGAGTTGGTGAAGCAGGAATACGTCAGCGGCAACCGTGTAGAGCTGTACTACGACATGCCGCTTGGAGAAATCGTGATTGACTTCTACGACAAGCTGAAGAGCATCTCCAAAGGCTACGCATCATTCGACTATCACCCCAACGGCTATCGTCCGTCGAAGCTCATCAAGCTCGACATACTGCTCAACGGCGAGAGCGTCGACGCACTGAGCACGCTGACGCACGAGAGCAACGCCTACGAGTTGGGCCGCCGCATGTGCGAGAAGCTGAAGGACCTGATACCACGCCAGCAGTTCGACATCGCCATACAAGCAGCCATCGGCAGCAAGATTATCGCCCGCGAGACCATCAAGCAGGTGCGCAAAGATGTCACCGCAAAGTGCTACGGCGGCGACGTAAGCCGCAAGCGCAAGCTGCTCGAAAAGCAGAAGCGAGGCAAGAAGCGCATGAAGCAAATAGGCAACGTCGAGGTACCGCAGAAAGCGTTCCTCGCTGTCCTCAAGCTCGACTGACATCATCAAATTAATCTTGACAAGCCCTGCATGCCAACACTGTGTGCAGGGCTGTCTGTTTCCACCCAGAAAAGACACGTACGTGTGATGGCCGATGAACGTACGTG
The DNA here is from genome assembly GCA_964465765.1 of uncultured Bacteroidaceae bacterium. GTDB lineage: Bacteria > Bacteroidota > Bacteroidia > Bacteroidales > Bacteroidaceae > Bacteroides. The sequence continues at coordinate 11,822 of CAYXLA010000011.1, forward strand.
TAATTGGCAACGGACGTACGTGTGATTGGCAACGGACGTACGTGTGATTGACAACGAACGTACGTGTGATTGGCAACGGACGTGTATACATCTGTAATTTATCCCTACGAATCTTCTGCTGATATACAAATATTGCGCAATACCAAGAACGATATTGCGCAATACGTGGAAAGCGAGGTCGTGTAAGCGGTCTGCGCTTTAGAGGGATGTGTGCCGACGAGTCAGTTCATGTTAGGCTTCTGCAATCCGTAGTGGCTCTTGCGGTCCATCATGATGAGACAGAGCGACAGTACGATGGCTATGACGCCGAAGCTGGCGAAGATGGTCATCGACTGCGTGTAGTCTATCGCGCCATCAGTGGTGGTGTTCTGTTCGTTGACGTGTCCAATCCACATGGGCACCATTGCCAGTCCGATGTTCTGGATGTAGAAGATGAGCGCGTAGGCAGTGCCGAGCAGCTTCATCGGGATGATCTTCGGCACAGACGGCCACATGGCAGATGGCACCAGTCCGTAAGCCACACCGAGGACGAGCATCATGACGACAGCCAGCACCCAGTTGGTAATGGGCAGTGCGAACACGATGTGCACCACAGCGAGCAGTATTGAGCCGAGGAGCATCAGCGTGGCTCCGTGACCGTACTTATCGTAGATGCGGCCGAAGAACGGCGTGAGGAATATGGTGCCGAAAGGCAACATGGCGGGGATGAAGCCTGCTATGTCGGCATCGACGCCATACTTGGTCACCATGAGCTTCGTGGCGAACTTGAGGAATGGATTGACTCCGGCATAGAACATGAGGCACAGCAATGTGATCATCCAGAAGCCGCGGCTGCAGAACAGGATCTTCAGGTCGGCAAACTTGAAGCCTTCTTCCTTCTCGCCTTCTGCTGCCGTCTCCTTGTCGAGCTTGCGGTCCATGACGTTGTAGACGATGAAGCTGACCAGTCCGATGCACAGGCACGCTGCTCCCAGTCCTACGGGTGCAGCCACGCTGCCAAGGGCATTAGCCAGCGGCAGTGATGCTCCGAGGGCAACGGCTGTTCCCACACGTGCCAGAGCAACCTGCAGTCCCAGTGCCAGTGCCAGCTCGTGTCCGGTGAACCATTTCACGATGACCTTTGAGACGGTGATACCGGCAATCTCGCAGCCTACGCCGAAGATGCTGAAGCCCAGAGCGGCGTAAGCCACCTGCAGCTGCACGTCACCGCCGAACGGCACCCACACCGTTCCCTCGAAGGTGTTGCTGACAGCCCACCACTTGATGAGTGCTCCGGCAAACATCAGCGCTGTGCTGAGCAGTCCGGTGAAGCGGATGCCGAACTTGTCGAGTATGATTCCTCCGAAGAAGAGCAGCAGCAGGTAGACGTTGAGCAGTCCGTAGGCTCCGGAGAAGAAGCCGTATTCGGACGATGTCCATCCCATTCCGCCGTCGGCACCTGCGGCTGCCGTCAGCAGCGGTTCGAGCGGTGACATGACGTCGGTGAAGAAATAGCCGAACATCATGGTGACGGACACGATTACGAGTGCCGTCCAGCGCGCCCCTGCCGAGTCGCGCAAAGTCTTTTGAAGTTTTTCTGTCATGTGTGTTTGTAAAGGTATTGTTCTTTATGAAAACAGGCCACATCGTAACGATGCGGCCTGCCTGTGTGTATTTTCTGTTTGCCCCACGGTTCTCAGAAACGTCTCCGTGGTTGCGGCTCAGGCTTGTTCTTATTACTGCCCGTCGCCCTGCGGTGTAGTCGTCGTTGTGCCGGTGGAAGCAGGAGCTTCTGTAGCTGCCGGAGTCTCTGTCGTTGCCGGAGCGTTGGTGCCTACAGGAACGTTGTAGGGGTTGGTGTTGGCGTCTCTCTGAGCCTGCTCCATAATGGCATCCTGACTGCTGGTGTTCGACGACGGCAGTGTGTAGGCTGCGACGATGCTGCAAACCACCATTACTGCTGCCAACGTCCACGTGGCTTTCTCAAGAAAATCTGTTGTCTTGCGGACACCCATGATCTGATTCGACGATGAGAATCCCGATGCCAGGCCGCCGCCTTTTGAATTCTGAATCAGCACTATGCCGCACATCAAAATTGATGCAAGCAGCATTACAATAATTATCAGTAAGTACATTTCTTATAATTGTTTTGTTCTTTCGTTTTCAATCAACCGTTCAAGGAATCTGATTTGGTCCGCAAAGTAAATATTTTTTTTCGGATATTTCAAGCTAAGCTTTCTAATAATTTCGAGTGCCTTGTCGTAGCGCCGCTGCTTGATGTAGATTTTGGCAAGTGTCTCGGTGAAGCAGCCCTCGTCTTCATCGCTGTCGGAAGCATCCTCTGCACCTGTTTCCTCGCTCGATTTCGATGCCTCAAGGCTGTTGAGCGGCGTCATCACAGCCGCTCCGTCGCCGTTGTCGTCCCCCACCTCATCGCTGGGTTCGTTCATCAGGTAGGAGGCATAGTCGGTGGTGTAGTCGAGCTCGCTCGTCAGGAACTGCTCGTCGGGTTGCTTCGACAAGAACGAGTCGATGAGCGTCAGCGTGCGGTCGCCACTGTCGGTGGCGGCAGATGCTGGTACAGTCTCCACCTTGTCTGCCTCGCCGCGGCTCTCGGGCTTCAGGCGATAGTTGTCGCCCTCGATGAGATAGAACAGCACCTTGGCGTCGGCGATGAACAGTGCCGAACGGCGCAGCTCAGCACCGAAGGCAACATCGTGCATCAGGTACAGGTTGTAGAGGTAGAGCAGGCGTGCCGACTGGAAATACGGATAGCGCAGCACCAGCGTGCGCAGCTCGTGCAGCGTGGAGCTGTTGAGCGTCTCGGGATGCTCAATCCATTGCATTATGTCGGCAAGACTCGTCATGTGCGTGTTGTATCCGGTTTTTCTCCTTTATATATATTGGTGTCGTTCTTTGTGCAGACGCGGGCGGTGTCACCAGCTGGCTACCGTGGCGTTGTAGATCTGTTCGGCAATATCTTTCACCATGACCTCGATGAGCTCGTCCTGCACGGCTGTGAGCAGCTGACCGGAGTCGTAGGTCTGGAACGCCGAGAACGTCTGGTTCTCGAAGTCGTCCTTATGGTCGGTGTTGTTGACGTAGGTAACTTGTATTGTCAGCGTCAGACGCACTTTCGACGAGTATCCGCTGGCGTCGATGGCTTCGTTGTACTGGTTGTAGCCGGTTATCTCGCCGTCGATTACGAGGTCGCCGTCACGGTCGACGACGTTAAGCCTTGTCTGCTGGATGAACATGTCCTTCAGCTTGTCGTTGAGCGTTGTCGCCAGCGGACCGTAGACATACTCCGCATGGTTGGGGAAGTCGTTAATCTGCACGCTGTGCACCTTGTTGTAGTCTATCGACGAGATTGGTGCCAGGCCGAGCGAAATCTTGCACGACACGAGTAGTGGCAGTGCCGCCAAAGCCAGCAGTACGTGGCACAGTTTGCTATTCAAGACCATACTTCTGAATCTTTCTGTAGAGTGTGCGTTCTGAAATGTTCAGGTCCTTGGCTGCCGCCTTGCGCTTGCCGCGGTGCTTCTCCAGCGCCTTGCGTATGAGGTCTTTCTCCACCTCATTGAGCGACAGCGTCTCCTCGACGTAGGCTTCGGTGTCCTGAATGTTGTCGTTGTTGTGGCTGAACGACGACGTCGACGGCTTTGCACCGCCAGCAGGCTTCTGTATGATTGGTATCACCGCCTCGCTTGGTGCCGGTGCAGGGACGTTGGCGGCAACGGGCGTAGCCTGTGTGAAGTAAGGCTGCTGACTGCTTTGAGGCTGCATGTCGGCGGCAGTCTGTCCCTGTTCGCTCATGATGCCGTTGACGAGTTTCTTCAGGTCGTTAACGTCCTTGCGCATGTCGAACAGCACCTGATAGAGTATGTCGCGCTCGGTCTCGAAGTCTTTCCTGGCTCCCGTCAGTACCGGCAGTCGCGATGTGTTGCCCTGCTCCGGCAGGTATTTCTTCAGTATGTCGGCTGTGATGGTGCGTTCGGTCTCGATGACCGATATCTGTTCTGCCACGTTCTTCAGCTGGCGGATGTTGCCTGGCCACGCATACGCCAGCAGCATGCTGTTGGCATCGTCGGTGAGCTGCACCGCCGGCATGCGGTATTTCTCTGCGAAGTCGGATGCGAACTTACGGAAGAGCAGCGAGGCATCGTTGCCGCGCTCGCGCAATGGCGGAATCTTCACCGGCACGGTGCTGAGACGGTAGAACAGGTCCTCGCGGAAGCGTCCGTCGGCAATTGCCTGCGACAGGTTGACGTTGGTGGCAGCCACGATGCGCACATTGGTCTTCTCCACCTTCGACGAGCCCACCTTAATGAACTCTCCGCTCTCCAGCACGCGCAGCAGGCGTGCCTGTGTCGCCATGGGCAGCTCGCCCACCTCATCGAGGAAGATGGTGCCGCCGTCGGCCTCGCCGAAGTATCCCTTGCGGTCGCCGATGGCTCCCGTGAATGCGCCCTTCTCGTGGCCGAACAGCTCGGAGTCTATCGTGCCTTCGGGAATGGCGCCGCAGTTCACGGCGATGTACTTGCCGTGCTTGCGACGGCTGTACTGGTGGATTATCTGCGGGAAGCTCTCTTTGCCCACGCCGCTCTCGCCGGTGATGAGCACCGACAGGTCTGTCGGAGCCACCTGCATGGCTATGTCGATGGCGTGAAGCAGGTTCTCGTCATTGCCAATGATGCCGAACCTGAGCTTTACCTGCTGTATCTCTTGTCTTGTCATGATGTTGTCTTGTGTTGTACTCCCCCACACTCACAATTAAATCTCTCTCCTACAGGATGTCGTCGTCGTCGGGGACGGACAGCTGCTTCAGCTTGTCGCTGTCGTCGCGACGCTCGTTGTACTGCTTGCGCAGCTTGTTGGCAGAAGCCTGTCTGTAGCTTTCGCGGTTGCGCTGCACGTCGGTGGCCAGATAGACGGCATGGCAGAATGCCAGCTCCGACACCTCGTCGGCAGTCTCCATTTTGTCGTAGCCCACGCCATGCGCCGGTGCGGTGCACACAATGGGCAGTCCTGCGCAGAAAGCCACGCCTTCGTCCTGTGTCAGTGCCTTGAAGAGGCCTATCGCCTGGTCGTAGTAGATAGCCAGTATGGCGTCGAAGTGTGCGAAGTTGCCGTCGTCGGCAAGCCAGTCGGCGGTGTACGGTCCGTAGCACACGATGCTGTCTGCCACAGCCTTGTCGATGGCTGGTATGATGGCTTCCTTCTCCTCAGCCCCGGGTGCTGCCTGACCGTCGGCTCCGGTGTTCAGCGCCATCACCGCAATGCGCGGTGCGTCGATGCAGAAGTCCACCTTCAGTGTCTGGTCCAGCGTCCTGATTCGTTCGCTCACGAGCTCCTCCGTCAGTGCTGCGGGCACGTTCTTCATCGCCAAGCCGGGCAGCGCTATCGCCATGCGCAGGTCTTCGCCCACGAGCATCTGCAGTCCGTGGCCCTGCATCGAGGTGACCTTCTCCATGTAGTCCAGGGTGCCGATGAATTCGGTCCCAGCTTGCTTCATCATGTCATAGTTCACCGGCAGCGTCACCACGGCATCGGTCTGCCCGTCGGTATACTCCCTCACCGCCTGCTCCAACGATGTCCATGCCAGCTTGGCAGCGTCCGGCGACGGCACCCCTGGGTCTGCCTTGGTCTCTTCGTCGCTGCAGTCCACAACGTTCAGCTTGTCGTCATCGGCATCGTCGGCGTCCGACGCATCGCTTGTGGGCACCTGCAGCTCCAGCTGCTTGCGGTAGAACCCCACGGCTTTCGACGAGCCATAGAGCACCGGCGTGCACAGTTCGAACATCGTGGGGTTGGAGAATGCCTTCAGCACCTCCACGCACCCCGTTCCGTTTATGTCTCCTTGAGTGATTCCTATCTTTAGTTTCTCCATTTGTTTCCTAATTGATTGGTATGTAGTGTGTGTTGTCTCTCAGTTTGTCTCTCTGTTGCTTGTCTGTCGCTGTTGCCGTTTCAGTCTGCCACCTTCTCCACGTTTTCGTCGACAGGTATCGTCGTGGTCTGTGCGTCGTCACCCGTCGGCTGTCCTGGCAGCTTTATGGTGTAGAGCGAAGCCTCCATCTGTCGCACGAGGTTGCGCTTGGCGCGGTCGGGCGAGTAGACGAAGATCTCCTCGACGATGACCTTCTGGTTGACGGTGTCGACACGTGCCTGCGACACGTACGGACCGCCCATCATGTCCTTGGTGATCTTCCACAGTCCGCGTGCCTCAAACACGTACGTGCCGTTCAGCATGTATGCCTTGCAGTTGGTCAGCAGGCTGTCGGTGGTCATGTGCGAACCCTCGCGTGCACCCGGTATGTTTATCGCCATCACGGAGTCGCGCTTCTGCACGAAGAACTCCTTGGTGAATGTGTGGGTGTCGGTGTAGGGATATGAGTAGATCACGAAGTTGCGGTCGGCAGTGGCGGCGTTGGTGCCTGCCCAGAAGAAGTCCTGCCCCTTCTTGTACGACTGCAGTTCGCCTGGCACCCACACGTCGCACCCGAACATCTCCTGGCACGTCTTCGAGATGTAGTCGTTGTGGCGACCTTCGAGTATCATCACCTGGCGGTTCATCTCGGCATGCGTGAAGTAGTCGATTATCGCCTGTCCGTTCTTCGTCACGTAGGCTTCCATCGATGCTTCGTCGGGTGACTGAATGGTGAGTATGTTCTGCGGGTAGGCGTAGGTGTCGCTCTCGGCGCGGAACTTCGCCTGCGTGTATCTGTGCGGGTCGATGTCCACACGTATGATGTTGCGCAGCATCTTCAGCGTGGCGTTGAAGCCTTCGGGCACGGTGTTCATGATGCGGAACGAGCGCTCCGACTGCGGCAGTCCGGGCACGTCGGTGTCGAGGACATTGAACAGTGCGCGTCCGGCAGGACGTTCCCACAGTCCGTCGTCGATGACCACCAGCAGCTCGTAGGCTCTGCCGCTCGATGTCGGCGTGAAGATGTTCAGTACCGACCGCTTGCGGCTTGTCGTTCCCTGACTCGATGAGTTGTCACCGTCGCCGCTGCCTCCGCAGCAGGCCATCGTGGCTGCACACAGCACTGCCACTATCACGAATAGCATTTTCTTCATAATTGTCTTATCCTCCTAAGGTTATTGCCTTTCTCAAAAATGTCGCTGCCGGCACATGCCGCAGCCTGTTGTCACAAATGCAAAGGTAATAATAATCGGCGACATGGACTGCCGTTTTGTCACGTCCGATAGTTAATAAAATCTATAAACGCCCGTCACCTGCGTCCTCGCCGCCCTGTTCCTGCTTGGCAGTCGACAGCATTCCGCAGGCTGCGAAGATGTCCTCGCCGCGCGATGCGCGTATGGTGGCAAACACGCCGTGGTGGGTCAGGTAGTCGCGGAAGCGCACTATGGTGTCCATGTCTGCCCCCTCGAGGTCCACGCCCGGGATGGCATGGAACCGCAGCAGGTTTATGCGGCAGTCCAGCCCGCGCAGCAGCTTGACGAGTTCCTTGGCATAGACCATCGAGTCGTTCACGCCGCGAAACACGATGTACTCGAACGACAGCCTGCGCTGCTTGGAGAAGTCGTAGTTGTGGAGCAGGTCGATGACCTTGGTTATCGGGAACGCACCCTCGGCAGGCATCAGCTCGTGGCGCTGCGACGGCACCGGCGAGTGCAGGCTTATGGCGAGGTGACAGTCGCTCTCGTCGAGGAAGCGCGGCAGTCCCTTCAGCACGCCCACCGACGACAGCGTGATGCGCTTCGGACTCCAGGCATAGCCCCACGGTGCCGTCATAATCTCCAGTGCATGCAGCACGTTGTCGGTGTTGTCCAGCGGCTCGCCCATGCCCATCATCACCACGTTGGTCAGCTTGTCGAACTCCGGCAGCGAGTGTATCTGGTTCAGTATCTGTCCTGCCGTCAGGTTCCCGCTGAACCCCTGCTTGCCGGTCATGCAGAACTTGCAGTTCATGCGGCAGCCCACCTGCGACGACACGCACACGGTGCCACGGTCGTCGTCGGGGATGAACACTGTCTCCACGTAGTGTCCCTCGGGCGTGCGATACAGGTACTTGGCTGTGCCGTCCTTGCTGCGCATCACGTCGACAGGCTCCTCTGCGCCCACCTCGTAATCCAGCTTCAGCAGCTCGCGATAGCGCAGTGCGATGTTCGTCATGTCGTCGATGCTACTGACGTGCTTGCCGTAGATCCATTGTGCCATCTGCTTGGCGGCATATCCCGGCATGCCAAGACCGACTGCCACGTCCTTCAGCTCCTGTAGCGTCAGTCCCAAAAGGGGTTTCTTCTGCATAGTGTTCTCTCGTTTTTTACGGTATTCTCCGTCTTTATGGTCGGCAAAGGTAGTGCAAATCGCGTACAGAACGTCAGGTCCCCCACCCTAAAAGTTATGCACGGACGCAGAACACATTGCCTCACTCCGGAAACCCGGCTCAGTAGAAAATGCGGATAGGGTTCGAAGATTCTCTTGTCCTGTGGTGCGTGTACCTCTCCGAGGGTGCGCCGCGCACTCCGATTTTCCAGACTGCGGTCACTGCGCTCCCTTAGTCAGGGTTACTCGTTAGTGTACCTCTTCGAGGCACCACAGCAGGATTGGACATCTACCGGATAGCAGACTTACACATGTGCCTCACAGTCAAGCGGTTGTACGTTAATACGTCGAGACCTACCACGGTGCGTGTTGGACATCCCATAGGAAATTGTGAGTGTCTCTACGCTATAGGACGTGGTGCCTCGAAGAGGTACACTAACGGTAACCTCTAAGTTTGCCGAGGATTGCGGCGAAGCCGCATAATATGCAAAAGAC